>CANHJA010000064.1 GCA_947460795.1 Bacteroidota bacterium
GAAAAAATGTTCAAGGTATTGGATGTATTGAAACCTTAATGCCTTACAAATTTCGTAGTCAATGTTTTTTTATCATTAAATATTCTAAGTAAATACGTTCCTTTTGATAAGGCTTTCACATTTACTAAATGGTTTAATTCACTAAATTTTTCGGAAAATAATTTTTTCCCATCTAATTCATAAATTTCAACAGTAGAAATTTTATTAGCACTTTTCTTTGATATATTTAACATCTTACTTTTTAATTTTAATTAAAAAAAATGTTGTGAAAACCCTTTGCATTTTATCCTTAAATAAAACTGAGTTTACTATCAGTAAATTGTATGCCAATATTGTGCCAAAAAATAGATTGTACTATAAATTATATTATTTTATATATATGCTCGAAAAATAAAGATATTTTATAACTATCAATACTAGTTCGTAAATTTGAAAGATTAATTACAAGTAAAATATTAAATTATGATAAAAAAGCATTTCCTACCGGTCATTTTTTTGATGCTTCTTTCGAATACAATATTCAGTCAGTGCAATATGATGATTGCTAATTTACCTGATACAATATTAGCTTGTAAAAATACCAGTGTGCAATTAAGTCCAACTATGGTTGCTAGCGGCACACCCAATTATATTGATACTTTTTGGACGCCTACAACAGGATTGTCAAATCCAAATATCATAAATCCTGTAGCAAACATTGGAAATTCAAATATAACGTACGTATTAACAGTTCAGGCTGTAACTCCTGCAAACTTGATTACCAACGGAGATTTTAGTTTAGGCAGTACTGTTTTTTCTTCTGCCTATATTCCAGGAACTGGGGGTACATATGGTTTGTTGTCCACAGAAGGACAATATGCAGTATCCACAAACCCAAGTTTAGTACATACCAATTTTGCAAATTTTGGAGATCATACAACTGGCACAGGAAATATGATGATTTTAAATGGAGCAAGTTCATCCAACACGGCCATTTGGTGTCAAACGATTGCAGTTAATCCGGGTACATGGTATGATTTTTCGGCTTGGGGAGCAACTTGTGTTGCTAGTGCACCAGCTATTTTACAATTTTCAATTAATAGTACCTTGATTGGTACACCCTTATCTCTTCCAATAACAACGGGTCAGTGGACTCAGTTTCATGCAACTTGGTTTAGTGGAACAAATACTACCATAAATATTTGTATCAATGACCAACAAATAGCAACCAGTGGAAATGATTTCGCAATTGATGATATCTCCTTTAGAGAAATTTGTACAATGACGGACAGTGTGTATTTTAAAACAGTTAATTTAACACCAACCATTCAACCAGAATTGCATTTAGGATGCAGTCAAGATTCTGTAAAGTTTTATGCTCAAAACGGAAGTGGAAGTACTCCTTCAAGTTATGCATGGAGCTTTGGTGATGGTGCTGTTTCCTCACAAAAAAATCCTTTCCATATTTATGCAGCACAAGGAATTTATCCTGTGAAATTAGTAGTTGAAAAAAATGGTTGTAAAGATTCTGTGACATATAATTTAGATTTAACGCACAGTTTTAACGCACAGTTTTATACAGACGATTCAACCTGTACAGGACAAGTCGTTAGTTTGTTAGATCAGTCACCTGCTCCTGTAAATACTACTATTGTAAATACAACAGTGATATGGGGTGATGGAACTATTGATAACCAACTTGTGCATACCTACAACACTCCTGGAAATTATACAATTACATTTATACTTACGGATGCAATAGGTTGTAAAGATTCTTTTAGTCGACCAATTACCGTAGTAAACAGTCCATTTGTAATTTTTAATACTTCTCAAGATGTTATTTGTATAGGCCAACCGATTGTTTTTTTAGATTCAACAAGCAATACAAACACATTCGATTGGAATTTTGGTGATGGAAGTATATTATATAACATGCACAATCCAGCGCATATTTATGATTTACCAGGCAATTATTCTATAATATTAACAGGAAGAAACAGTGTGTGTTTATCGCCTACAAATTATACAAAAAACATTACGGTAAAACCATATCCACAAGTAAATTTAGGTAGTGATACCGCTATTTGCAGTGGAATAACAGGTTCTATATTATTAACCAACAATTTCCCTACAACAGGTTCCTATTTATGGAGTACGGGAGAAACAACCAACTCCATTTTAGTAAATACTCCCAATTACTATTGGTTACAAGTATCCAATGGAGATTGTGCGACAACCGATTCTGTTTGGGTTAAAAATGATTGTTATATCAATATTCCAAATTCTTTCTCACCTAATAATGATGGTTTAAATGATTATTTTATCCCTAGAGAACTATTGAGCAGTGGTTTGCTTCAATTTAAAATGAGTATTTATAATCGTTGGGGTGAAAAAATTTATTTTACAGACAAGACTGATGGCAGAGGATGGGATGGAAAATACAATAATAAAACTCAAGAGTCAGGTGTTTATATTTACATTATAGATGTTGTGTTTAAAAATGGATTGCGAAAAAATTTCACAGGCAATATTACCTTGTTCAAATAGCACATTCTTTTGCTAGGATACAATTAAAATAATAACACTATTTTTGGAGTATGAATAAAAGTTGGATTTCGCCAACCGTCGATCAAGTTGGTGTAGAAGAACGAGTTGCCCGGTTCAATACTCGAAGTATTAAAAAAGAAAGTAAAATGCAAGGCATGTTATTGGCCTTGAACATGATAGACTTAACTACACTTGAAGGAAAAGATACAGCTGGCAAAGTGAAACAAATGTGTTATAAAGCGATGCATTTAGCAGATGATATTGAAGGTTTACCAACAGTAGCAGCAGTTTGTGTTTATCCCAATCATGTAAAAACAGCTAAGAAAGCATTGCAAGGTTCAAATGTAAAAATAGCTTCAGTAGCAACTGCTTTTCCAAGTGGAAATTCATCTAGGAAAATAAAGCTTGAAGATGTAAAAATCGCGGTTACCAATGGAGCTGATGAAGTAGATATGGTGATTAGTCGGGGTGAATTTTTAGCTGGCAATTACAATTTTGTTTATGATGAAATCGCTGCTATTAAAGAAGCTTGTGGTACTGCAAGGTTAAAAGTTATTTTAGAAACTGGAGAATTGTCTACGCTCGATAATGTGCGAAAAGCAAGTGATATTGCCATATATGCTGGTGCCGATTTTATTAAAACATCAACCGGGAAAATTCAACCAGCTGCTACAATGCCTGTTACTTTAGTGATGTTGCAAGCAATAAAAGATTATTATGATGAAACAGGAATCATGATTGGTATGAAGCCTGCTGGAGGTATTTCAACATCAAAACAAGCCTTGCAATATTTAGTAATGTTGTATGAAACATTGGGAGAAAAATGGATGACGAATGAATGGTTTCGTTTTGGAGCCAGTAGTTTAGCAAATGATATTATATTGCAATTAGGTAAAGAAAAGCATGGAGTTTATTATAGTGGAGATTATATAAGTAAAGATTAAATTAAAAAATTTTACAATTAAAAAAATGGCAACATCTAAAAATATTAAAGCAGTTCAAAAAAAATCTGCACCATTCGTTTCATCTGTAAAGTCAGCATTTCAAAACTATGCACCTGCACCTGAATCATCAGATCATATTCAATTAAAACCACAATATAATTTATTCATCAACGGGAAATTTGTAAAGCCGTTGAGTAAAATATATTATGATACTATCAATCCTGCTACTGGAAAAAAAATAGCTTCTGTAGCAAAAGGGAATGAAAAAGATATAGACGCAGCCGTAAAAGCAGCCAGCAAAGCCTTTGAATCATGGAGTAAAACGGACCCTAAAGAGCGCGCAAAATATATTTATCGAATCGCTCGAATGATTCAAGAGCGTGCAAGAGAATTTGCTGTTGTTGAAACTATGAATGGCGGAAAATCGATTCGTGAAAGTAGAGATATAGACGTGCCTTTAGCAGCAAATCATTTCTTTTATTATGCGGGTTGGGCAGATAAATTAGAATATGCATTTCCCAATCGAACACCTAAACCCATTGGTGTTGCTGGGCAAATTATCCCTTGGAACTTTCCATTATTAATGGCAGCTTGGAAAATTGCACCCGCATTAGCAACAGGCAATACCGTCGTACTCAAACCTGCAGAAAGTACTCCATTAACAGCCTTGAAATTGGCAGAAATTATTCAAGAAAGTGGGTTGCCTGATGGAGTTGTAAATATCGTAACTGGTTTTGGCGATTGTGGTGCCGCTTTGGTAAATCATCCTAAAGTTAATAAAATTGCTTTTACAGGAAGTACACCCGTTGGAAAACTCATTCAAAAATCAATTGCAGGAACGAGTAAAAAAGCAACGTTAGAATTAGGTGGGAAAGCAGCCAATATTATTTTTGATGATGCACCGATTGACCAAGCAGTAGAAGGAATTGTCAATGGAATTTTCTTTAATCAAGGGCATGTTTGTTGTGCTGGATCACGCTTGTTTATTCAAGAAAACGTAGCTGAAAAAGTTATCAAGAAATTGAAAGACAGAATGAAAACATTGATTGTTGGAGACCCGATGGATAAAAATACAGACATTGGCGCTATCAACAGTCAGGCTCAATTAAATAAAATTAATCATTACATAAAACTTGGTCAAAAGGAAGGAGCAGAAATTTTTCAACCAGAATGTTCAATTCCCTCTCATGGATTTTTTTGTAAACCAACTTTATTTATCGGCACATCACAAAGTCATCGCATTGTACAAGAAGAGATTTTTGGACCTGTATTAACGATTCAAACGTTTAGAACTATTGAAGAAGTAATAGAGAAAGCAAATAATATACCATATGGTTTAAGTGCGGGTGTATGGACAGATAAAGGGAGTAAAATATTCAATTTAACAACAAAATTAAAAGTAGGCGTTGTTTGGGCTAATACCTATAATAAATTTGATCCAACATCACCATTTGGTGGCTACAAAGAAAGTGGATTTGGAAGAGAAGGCGGTGTTCATGGATTGTTGCCTTATGTTAACTTTTAAAAGCCTCCCTGCGCTCCAAAGGAGGGTTCGGCAAATCATAAATAAAAAATAAATACTATGCAATTAGATATTTTAAAAACATATAAATTATATATCGGTGGTTCATTTCCTCGAACAGAAAGTGGCCGATTTTATAAGCTAGAAAATAATAAGAAAGAAGTAATTGCAAACATTTGTCTTTCTTCACGAAAAGACTTTCGAAATGCTGTAGTTGCTGCAAGAAAAGCATTTGAGAGTTGGAGTGGAAGAGCTGCTTTTAATAGAGGACAAATCTTATATCGAATTGCAGAAATGTTGGAAGGTAGAAAAATGCAATTTGTTGAAGAGTTAATCATGCAAGGTGCTTCTAAAGCAAATGCAGAAAAAGAAGTTCGTCAGGCTATAGATCGATGTGTATATTACAGTGGTTGGTGCGATAAATATCAACAATTATTTGGCTCAGTAAATCCTGTAGCTAGTTCACATTTTAATTTTTCTGTGCCCGAGCCAACAGGTGTAGTGAGTGTAATTGCAGATGAAAATTTTTCATTATTAGGATTAGTTTCAGTTATCATGCCTATTATAGCAGGTGGAAATACATGTATAATTTTAGCTTCTGAAACCAAACCTTTGTGCAGTATTACATTTGCTGAAGTGTTAGCCACATCAGATTTGACTGCTGGTGTAGTAAATATTTTAACTGGTAAAAGCAAAGAACTACATACTCATTTTGCATCGCACATGGATGTGAATGCAGTTGTATATTGTAGGGAAAATGGAGAGGAAGCTAAAGCGATAGCAGAGCTATCTTCCTTAAATGTAAAACGCAGTTTCTTCTGGCAAAAAATTTGGACAAAAGCTGAAAATGAAAATCCATATTTAATTATGGATTTACAAGAAATAAAAACTACATGGCATCCAATTGAAAATATTGGAGTAAGTGGCGCGAAATATTAAAAAATTATTATCTTATAAAATAAATTATGGAATATAGAAGATTAGGAAAATCAGGATTACAAGTAAGCACACTTTCTTTTGGAAGTTGGGTTACATTTAGTAAACAAATTAATGACAAGCGTGCCGATGAATTAATGGGAATAGCATATGATAATGGAATTAATTTTTTTGATAATGCAGAAGTTTATGCATTAGGAGAAAGTGAAAACATGATGGGTCGCGTGTTGAAAAAGAAAAAGTGGGATAGAACAAGTATTGTACTAAGCAGTAAAGTGTTTTTTGGTTGGAGAGGTGTAAACAATAAACCTAACCAGACGGGCTTAAGTAGAAAACACGTGATTGAAGCATGTGATGAAGCATTGAAAAGAATGCAAACAGATTACTTGGATTTATATTTTTGTCATCGTGCCGATAAAAATACACCGATTGAAGAAACGGTATTGGCGATGAATACATTGATTCAACAAGGAAAAATTTTATATTGGGGAACCAGTGAATGGAGCGCAGTAGAAATTATGGAAGCACATCGTGTTGCTGAAAAATATAGATTGATTGGGCCTACCATGGAGCAGCCTCAATATAATTTGTTTGAACGTCAAAAAGTTGAATTGGATTTTGCTGATATTTATTCAAATGTAGGGTTGGGAACAACCATTTGGAGCCCATTAGCCACTGGTTTACTAACAGGAAAATACAATGATGGCGTTCCTAAAGGTGCTCGATTAGGTTTACAAGGCTTTGATTGGTTGGCTGACCGTTGGTTAGAAAAAGAGAAAATAGATAAGGTGAAAAAACTAGCATCAGTGGCTAAAGAATTAAACTGTACGTTGGCTCAAATGAGCATCGCTTGGTGTGCATTGAATCCAAATGTATCTACCGTAATTTTAGGAGCTACTAAAAAAGAGCAATTAAATGACAATTTAAAATCTTTAGAAATTGTTTCCAAATTAACACCAGCCATTATAGATAAGATAGAAAAAATAATGAAAAATAAACCTACAAAAGCATCGTTTTAATGCAATATTTCATGCAATATTTCGATACTGATTATAGGTGGCATTGCAGGTATGTGAATTTTTAAATAATGTAATAAATCATTCAATATTTCTTTTCGTTGAGTTTGATTCAGAGAAATATTTTGAACATCAGTATATGCAAATTGGTTTAATAGCAACAACCAATTTGCTTTTCTATTATCAAGATAATTGATGTGTTTTATTTTTTCTAAATCTATAAATTGTCCATTCACTAAATCAAAAATTGGGTTTTCAATTTCTTCATTGGGTTGAAATCCAAAACCTAGCTGATGGCACATTTGGATAGTAAAAAATAAAGGATAATTGCCCAATAGCTTTTCATCTTCTTGATCGATGTATAAAAATGTCTCTTCAAAAAAATGGTATAAATCTGCATTCGTTTCTTGCTCCGAAATTGATTTTGAAATTAATTCACTGATGAAAATTGCAATGCTATTTTTCACCATCGAAAAATTGAGGGTTTGATAAAGATGCAATAATTTAGCCTCTTTAATTCGTTGTAAATTCTTATTTGGTTGATGATAAACAATTAAATCGAGTAAGGTTGTAGGCTGATAAATATTTGCTTTTGAGGAAGATTTTCGATCTGTTCTTACCCCATTTACCATATAACTTTGTATGCCAAATAATTCGGTGTAAATAGTGACAATTAAACTTGTATCACTATACTTTATGGAGCGTAAAACAATTCCTTTTGTTTGATGAAGCATTCATGCAAAAGTCAGTTTTTATTTTGGAAATAAATTTTAAATTAATAGTTTTATAACTATAAAAATATAAACAAATATTATTATAGTAATTTTTTGCAATTTTTTAGTCTTGTTTTTTAGTTTAGTTATTTATTTGGAGCGTTTGCTATAATTAAATACATTCGTACTAACCAAAACCTACTATTTTGTCTTTACTTAAAGAATATTTTTCGTTTACGAAAGGCCAGCGTATATCCATCATTTTATTGTTGAGTTTAATCGTTTTTTTGTCTTCTCTAAATTTTTTAATGCCTTATTTTATTCATCCCAAAGCACAAATGCCTACAAATGAATTAAAGCAATTGATGGCAAATATAAAAATTGATTCTAGCTACAATAATTATTCAACCAACGAAAAATATGTTCCAATTAAACTGACTCCTTTTAATTTTAATCCAAATGAATTGGATTCTATTGGATTTATTCGCCTAGGACTAAGATCCAAATTAACACATACTATATTAAATTACAGAAACAAAGGAGGTCATTTTTATAATCGAGCAGGATTTAAAAAAATGTATGGTTTGCATGAAGACGAATACAAACAATTGGAAGAATATATTTCGATTCCAGCGTCTAATCAATTTCAATATAAACCGAAAGAAGTTGTTTCAATAGAATTGAATAGTGCTGATACCATGCAATTGAATAAACTCAGAGGAATTGGAAATAAATTATCAATGAATATTGTAAAATATAGAGCAGAATTAGGCGGATTTGCCAAAGTTGAACAATTAAAAGAGGTTTGGGGCATTTCTATTGAAACTTATGATATGATAAAAGGTAATTGTCATGTTAATGCGAAGACAATTAAAAAAATAAATTTAAATGAAGCCACTTTAGCAGAAATTAATGTTCATCCGTATTTAAAAGGAGAAATAGCAAAATCAATTGTGAATTATCGTAAAGAACATCATTATAAAATTGATAATTTATCACAAATCAAAGAAATTGAATTGATTAATGACGAATTATTTCGTAAAATTGCGCCATACTTAAGATTATAATCAAATAAAAAGGTTTTATGAATTTCGCACCCACAGAATTGCAATCACAAATTGCAGACATGATTAAAGATTTTGCAGATAAAAATATTCGCCCAAAAATGATGGAATGGGATGAAACTCAAGAATTTCCTGTAGAAGTATTTAAAAAATTAGGCGATTTAGGTTTGATGGGTATATTAATTCCTACAGAATATGGTGGCTCGGGAATGACTTACATGGAATACATTACCGCAGTGAGTGAAATTGCTAAAGTGTGCGGATCCATTGGATTGTCGGTAGCGGCTCATAATTCACTTTGCACAAATCATATATACAAATTTGCAAGCGAGGAGCTAAAGAAAAAATACATTCCCAAATTAGCAACCGGTGAATGGATTGGTGCATGGGGCTTAACAGAGGCCAACACAGGTTCTGATGCAGGAAATATGAAATGTGTAGCCAAAAAAGACGGTGATGATTGGATTATCTCAGGTACCAAAAACTGGATTACTCATGGAAAAACAGGTGATGTTGCAGTGGTGCTTTGCAGAACAGGTGAGCCTCGTGCTAAAAATAATGTAACTGCTTTTGCAATTGAAAAAGGAACTCCAGGTTTTACAGCAGGTAAAAAAGAAAATAAATTGGGCATGCGTGCTTCTGAAACAACAGAATTAGTTTTTGACAATTGCAGAATTTCAGATGCACAGCGTTTAGGTAATATTGGAGAAGGATTTAAACAAGCCATGATTATTTTAGATGGTGGGCGAATTTCAATTGCTGCATTGGCTTTAGGTATCGCAAAAGGAGCTTATGAAGCATCTATTAAATATTCAAAAGAGCGTTTTCAATTCGATCAACCCATTTCAAATTTTCAAGCGATTCAATGGAAATTAGCAGACATGGCTACGCAAATTGAAGGTGCAGAATTATTAATTTATCAAGCTGCTGATAAATTAATGAGAGGTGAAAAAATGACTAAAGAAAGTGCGATGGCAAAATATTATGCATCCGAAGTATCGGTTAGAGTAGCTACCGAAGCGGTACAAATATTTGGTGGGTATGGATATACCAAAGATTTTCCTGTAGAAAAATACTACCGCGACAGTAAACTTTGCACAATTGGAGAAGGAACCTCAGAAGTGCAAAAATTAGTTATATCAAGAGACATTTTAACACAATAAAAAAATAGGGTAGAAAGAATTTCTACCCTATTTTTTTATATCGTATTTATGAAGTATTTTTAATGATTAAATATATAATTATGAAATCAAAAAAATTACTTTTTTCTTCTCTTCTAATGTTAGGAGGAATTGCTACTTACATTACTATGTCTTCTAATTCACAAGGTATTATGGGTAAATCAACCGTAGGTTGCGGTGGTGGTGGGTGTCATGGTGCTATGAGTACTAATACAACGATGCTTTTACAAGGAAATGGAAATATGTTGACAAATCAATTTACTCCAGGAACGCTGTATAACATAACTGTTGTAATGGGTAGCAGCACTGCAAAACCTAAGTTTGGTTTCGATATTGAAGCAAGTGCAGGTTCAATTTCTACACCAGCACCAGCAAATACGATGGTTATGGGGAATGAAATACACCACACATCTCCATTTACTGGAACTGTGCTTGGTACAGCTTCAGGTACTACTTTAACGTTTAGTTGGACTGCACCACCAGCGGCTACTGCACCTGCTTCTATAGCATTTGATGTGTCTACTAACGCCGTTAATGACAATGGAAATACTGCCGGTGACGAATGGAATAGAGCATCATTTACATTTACGAAAGCAGCACCAGCTGCTGTCTCTAATTTCGAGTCTACTCAATTCAATGTATATCCAAATCCTGCAACAGAAAATGTAACAGTTAAAACAAATGCTTCAATTCAATCTGTAAAAGTGATTTCTTTAACAGGAAGTATGATTCAATTAGCCTACAGCAAAACAAATAATGAAGAATATAATATCGATACAAAATCATTAGCAACAGGAGCTTATATTTTGTTAATCAATGATGGTAAAAGCACAAGCCATAAAAAATTCATCAAAC
>CANHJA010000065.1 GCA_947460795.1 Bacteroidota bacterium
ATCGCAACGCTCTTTGGCAGCACGTGAAGCGACATCACGAGGTACTAAATTTCCAAAGGCTGGATAACGGCGCTCTAAGTAATAATCTCTTTCTTCTTCTGGAATTTCAGTTGCTTTTCTATTATCCCCTTGTTTTTTAGGAACCCAAATACGTCCATCATTTCTCAATGATTCAGACATAAGGGTTAATTTACTTTGATGATCGCCACTTACAGGAATACACGTTGGGTGTATTTGTGTGAAGCAAGGATTTCCAAACATAGCACCTTTTTTATGTGCTTTCCAAGCTGCTGTTACGTTTGATCCCATTGCATTTGTAGACAAGAAAAATACATTTCCGTATCCACCAGTACATAATAATACTGCATGCGCACCATGTCTTTCAATTTCGCCTGTAACTAAATTACGAGCAATAATTCCTCGTGCTTTACCATCAATTGTAACAACATCCAACATTTCATGTCGGTTATGTTCTACTATTTTCCCTAAAGATACTTGACGCATTTGTGCTGAATAAGCACCTAATAAAAGCTGTTGACCAGTTTGCCCTGCTGCATAAAACGTGCGTTGAACTTGTGTTCCTCCAAACGAACGATTACTTAACAATCCGCCATATTCGCGTGCAAAAGGTACCCCTTGAGCAACACATTGATCAATAATATTTCCACTCACTTCGGCTAAACGATGTACGTTAGCTTCACGAGCACGGTAGTCACCTCCTTTAATAGTATCGTAAAACAAGCGAAATACGCTGTCTCCATCATTTTGATAATTTTTTGCAGCATTAATTCCACCTTGTGCTGCAATAGAATGTGCACGACGAGCGCTATCTTGAAAACAGAATGTTTTAACGTTGTAGCCTAATTCTGCTAAACTAGCTGCTGCAGAAGCTCCAGCCAATCCAGTTCCTACTACTATAATATCAATACTTCGCTTATTTGCTGGATTTACTAATTTACATGTACTTTTATAAGTACTCCATTTTTGTGCTAATTCACCAGCTGGTATTCTATTATTAATTGCCATAATTATTTTATTTTTTACCACAAAGTTCACAAAGAATTATACAAGAAGAACACTGTGAACTTTGTGGCCAAATGAGTGCTCTTGGTAGTTATTTATTATTTTATTAAACCAAAATGAAATGCAATTGGCATGGCAGCAAATGCTGCGCAAATCAAAATGGTATAAACGTATCCAATATTTTTAATGATGCCATTGTATTTAGGACTATTCACCCCAATGGTTTGAAAAGCACTTGAAAAACCATGAATTAAATGCCAACACAATGCAATAACACCTGCTAAATAAACGCCTACTATAACCGGATTTTGAAACTCTTCTTTCATTTCTTCAAATAAATTATGAGGTGTATCGCCACTGTACAAAGCAATTTTCGTTCCTATGAAGAAGTCTTTTAAATGAATTACTAAAAATATCAATAATAAACTCCCTAAGATCCCCATGCTGCGACTATACCATTTACTGGTTGCATTTCCTGGGTTTACAGCATATTTTACGGGTCTTTTGTTATTGTTTTGCATCGTTAACATTAAACCCTGTATGATGTGGGCAAAAAGACCTACGAACAATCCAAGTTCTAAAAATCGTACAATCCAATTATGGCTTAAAAAACGAGCTACTCCATTGTAGGTAACACCTCCATCGTTTAAGAAAATACAGCTATTGGCCACTGCATGAACGATTAAAAATAAAATTAAAAAAATCCCGGTAAATGCCATTACAAGCTTTTTACCGATAGAAGATGTGAAGTATTCTTTCCAAGTCATAATAAAAAATTGAATTTTCGAAGCGCAAAGATACTGAATCAGAAACGCATTGTCAATGATTTGTGTAAAAAGATAACATAATTCATGTTGAATTACTATAGATAATTACTCTTGACCCATCCACAAAGCACCACCTACACTGCTTCTTGATGCGCCAGTGACACTTGATAATACATTGTTTTCTTCTCTCCAACGCAGTGTGCCGATTAGGGCCATCACCAATGCTTCTTTGTATTGTATTAATTTCGAATCAGGGATCACTACTTCAACATTTTTTGTCAATAATTTTTCTGAAATTAATTTCATTAAAAAAGTATTGAAAGCACCTCCACCTGTCACCATCATTTTTTGGGATTCGCCAGGCATAATCGATTCTCCAATTTGATACGCTATGTGTTCACACATCGTTCTTAATTTATCTTGATTAGAGAGCTCATATTTTTGAATAATAGAGAATAGCACATCTAATCCAAATTCATTGGAAAGTGATTTAGGATAAGGCTTTTGATAATAATCTAAATTGTTTAGCTCATTTAATAAACCTTGATGAATGCTTCCTTTACTAGCTTCTATCCCTTCTTTATCATAAGCCATTCCCATTTCGTTGGCTATTAAATTTAAAACTCTGTTGGCGGCACAAACATCAAATGCGACAAATTTATCGGCTGATTTGATGGTTAAATTTGAAATCCCCCCAATATTTAAAAAATAATGATAATCACTCCAAAATAACTGTTCGCCAATGGGTACGATTGGAGCTCCTTGACCACCTAAAGCTACATCTAAGTTTCGCAAATCGCTCACTACAGATAATTGAGTTTCGGCAGCAATACTTGCGCCATCACCCATTTGAAAGGTCATTCCTAAAGCTGGCTCATGAAAAACGGTGTGCCCATGGCTGGCAATTAAATGCACTTTGTGAGTCAAATTATTTTCTTCAATGAACTGATGTATGGTTTTTCCCATCCAATGCCCAAATTCGGTATGGGTTAATAATAAATCTTTAGCTGAAACATTGGTAATATTGGTTAGTTTTTGTTTCCATTGTTCGTCAAACTCAATACAAGCTGCTTGTTCAATTTCAAAACTCCATTTGCCGCCAACTTCTTCTATTCTACAATAAGCAATATCTAATCCATCCATCGAACTACCGCTCATTGTTCCTATAACATAATATACCATGGTGCAAAGTTATACCAATTCTATTTTTAAAAATATTTCAAGCACTCAAAATATTTTAAATATTAATAGAATCGGCTTAAAAAAACCACATTATGAATTATTAAAACTGGCCAGTGCTCAACATTACTAAAGTACAAGCCTCTAAACATTCTATATTTTGCGCTTTTGCCAAATCTATCAATGCATCGTTTTCGGTTCCTGGATTAAAAATAATACGCTTAGGGTTTAATGAAAGCACATAATCATAATATGCTGATTGATGCTTTTCACCAATATATAAGGTTACGGTATCTATATTTTCGAAAGCTGTTTTATCAATACCAAATGAAACATCTTCTACTTTTCCTGCTTTATTGCCAATGGCTACAACATCAAAATGGTATTTTCGCAACATCCGGATGGCTTTGTTACTGTATCGTTCTGTGTTTTCAGATGCTCCTATAACCAATATTTTTTGAGAACTCATTTTTGAAAGTATTTAGTTGCAAAATACGTTTTTTCATTGATATGATTAAAATACAAAAATCAGACTATCTGTTAAATATTTTCAAGTGTAGAGCAATTCATACTTCTGAAAAATAAAAATATTACATTTGCAGAGTAATTTCGATAATCATTTTTGTGAATGTCTATTTTAATATATTCCATTTTACTGTCAAAATTATATCAACTCAATGAATATTAAACACAAACTGAAAACATGAAATACATTTTTACTTTCATATTATTTTGCTCAATATCCATGATTGCAAATGCGCAGACTGTCATTACTGATTCAATAGTAGTAGACGACAATGTGACTATATTTAAAGATCCTCGATTGGATATTTTAGATAAACGCCCAGCTTTGATGGTGAAAATAGAAGCAACTGAAAAAGCAGAACTTAAAGCAAAAACAATTCCATTATACAAACCAATTGTATCTGCTGATGGAAAAAAACAAATTACAGGAAGTATTTATACGGTTAAAGGGTATCGAATTGTAATTTATAATGGTGCTGATAAAAATGCAGCATTAGCTGCAAAAAATAATTTTTCTAGGGCTTTTCCAGGCACTCGTTCTTATTTAAGCTATAACGTACCCTCCTATAAAATTAAAATTGGGGATTTTGATGACAAAAACGATGCAAATAAATTTATGCGTCGTTTAATAGCTGCATTTCCTGCTGCTTTTATTGTTCCTGATTTGGTGACAATTAAAAATATTAATGTAATTCAATAAAGCCAATCTGTCTATCTAAGGTGGACATAAATAAAAAAAATTTCAATGGATTTAAAAAAATTAGTTGCTGATAATTTAGAAGAATTTATTTCATTCAGACATCACATTCATTCAAATCCAGAATTATCTTTTCAAGAAAAAAATACAGCTGATTTTATTGCAAATAAATTAACGAGTTGGAACATTGATTTCACTCGTGGTTTAGGTGCTTTAGAACCAGGAGAAAATGGCAATGGAATTTTAGCAATTATTAAAGGTAAAAATCCTGATAGTAAAATAATTGCACTCCGAGCCGATATGGATGCGCTGCCAATTACTGAATTGAATGAAGTTTCTTATAAATCAAAAAATATAGGTGTAATGCATGCTTGTGGACATGATGTGCATGCAACCTGCCTATTAGGAGCTGCTAAAATTTTGCAACAAAATAAAGACAATTGGGAAGGAACAATTAAAATGATTTTTCAACCAGGTGAAGAAAAACATCCTGGCGGAGCTAGTCTTTTAATCAGAGATAAAGTATTAGAAAATCCAAAACCACAAGCCATTTTTGCATTGCATGTGTATCCTCATTTGCCATACGGAAACGTAGGTTATCGAGCTGGGCAATATATGGCAAGTGCCGATGAAATTTATATCACCGTAAAAGGAAAAGGTGGACATGCAGCTCTGCCTCATCAAACTGTAGATCCTATTATTATTTCAGCCAATTTATTGGTAAGTCTACAACAAATTATCTCTCGAAATTGTAACCCTTTGCAACCATCGGTATTAAGTTTTGGGAAAATTCAAGGAGGCAATGCTGGAAATGTAATACCAAGTGAAGTTAAAATTGAAGGCACCTTGCGTTGCATGGATGAAGCTTGGAGAAGCAAAGCGCATGAATTAATTAAAAAACATACTGTTGAATTGTGTCGTGCTTTGGGGGGCGATGCCGATATAGAAATTCCAATGGGTTATCCTTCTTTATACAATCATCCTGAGGTAACTGCAAAAGTAAAATCCATTGCTGAAAATACGGTAGGAAAAGAAAATACGGTTGAGCTAGACTTACGCATGGCTGCAGAAGATTTTAGTTTTTATACACACGAAGTTCCAGGTTGTTTTTTTAGAATAGGCACTTCGTTTGAAGATAAATTTACTCATCCGGTTCACAATGCGCAATTCGACATTTACGACCAAGCGATTGGTGTTGGTGTAGAAATGTTTTGTGCAATTGGAATGGGATTTAAATAGAATCTACAAAACCACCCCTTTTTCTTCCATTGCTTTTCGTAAATTTATTAATCCATATCGCATACGTCCTAATGCAGTATTTACACTCACATTCGTTATTTCAGCTATTTCATTAAAACTTAATTTACCGAATATTCGAAGTGTTATTACTTCTCGTTGCTCATGAGAAAGTTTTAGCAACATTTCTTTTGCCTGATTGCCTGTTTTTTCTAAATGTATTTCATCCATTACGGGGCTGTCTTCAAATTCAAGTACAGAAAATATATCGGTTCCATCTGGAAAAGTAATTTTAGGCAATCGTTTTTCATGTCGCAAATAATCCATTGCTAAATTTCTAATGATGCGCATAGCCCATGGCAAAAATTTTCCATCTTCATTGTATTTTCCATTTCTTATTAAATGAATGATTTTAATGCAACCATCTTGAAAAATATCATCGGCTACATAGTGGTCTTTCACAATAAAATAAACTGTTGTATAAAATTTATTTTTGTAGCGATTTAAAAATGTAGCAATGGCAACTTCATCGTTTCGATTAATTAATACAATAAGCTCCTGGTCAGTAAATTTGTTGTGTGTAGTAGTCATAAAAAATCTGCTTAATTGAGTGAACAATAAAATAATTAAGTAGAAGTCTTGACTATAAGCGAATCTCTGTTTTTAAGTTACTAAATAATATACTCGTTAAAAAAGTTTCTAGAATGTAGAAACGTTGGATTCAAAAAAGTATAAATTAAATGTAGAGATTTGTCAGATTGTATAATTTAGAGTAAAAATAAAGCATTAATTTCTATTTACCAAAAATTCGAAAGGTCTAAAAATATTATGCAAAGGTAAAAACTTGATATAAAAGAAGGATTATAATGAATATATAAAATTAAAAAACAAACTGCGTGCAGGAAATAGTTGCATCCCAGTACTGCTCGTATGGGCACTTCCTTGCACATCAGTGGCGCCATTTAATCTAGCATTTTGAATATTAAATAAATTTTTAATTCCAAATTGTGCTTGCAAATAATTTTTGAAGAAACTGCGTTGCATTGAAAAATTGCCGATGTGAATTGGAGATGTAAATAAATATTTATCATCAATCGTTAAAACAGGTTGCTTGCTATTAAACTTATAATTAAAATTAAACGTAGTTTTTAAATATTCATTTTTATATGAAAAAGTGGTCGAAATTTCATAAATAGTATGTTTTGGAACTACAACAGATTCTAAGACATGTGTAAAGCCGAAACTTTGTTGTATACTCATTTTTTTAAAATCAAGTTTGGCTTGTCCAGTAGCAATAAAATTTCTGTAATGATCTAAATTATCATAAATACGAAGGACTCCTTGACCGTTATAAACCGCTAATGTTATTAAATTTTGAATGGTATTATAATAGCCTGTCAATCCAAATTGCGCAGTTAATTTATTTAATTTTCGAGTATGCGTAATTCCTATTTCTAGATGATCTCCAATCTCTGGTTTTAAATCGGCATTGCCAATTATGGTATGATTTTGATCTACAAATTGTAAATACATTTCTTTTAAAGTAGGTGCTCTAAAACCTCTTGCATAGGAAGCCCTTAATTGAGTGTTTTTTGTAAGTTCTATTTTAGAATGTATGGCTGGTGAAATCGCTTTTGCAAATTTACTGTTGTAAGTATATCGAACAGAAGGTTGTAAATTAAGTGTTTTGTATTTAAACAAAAACGAGGTAAACAAACCAATTTCTCCAATTTGTTGTGTTTGATCTGCTAGTTTAAAACTATTTGCTTTTTCAAGTGAATATTCATAGCCGCCTAAAAAATCTACGTTTTTCACTCTTGTAGAAGTAAAGGTTCCTCTTAAATTCCAATTATTAAAAATGGAAGTATCTTGATCGCCCACATTTTTGGTTTCATATTGATCTAATGAAACTAAATCTTTTTTAAATCTATTTTTTGTGCGTTTATAATTTGTAAAACTATTTGCAAACGATAAATTTTCTTTTTCTGATAATTTTATGTTAGTACCTAATGAATGAATGAATCGGTGCGTTCTGTAATATTCATCAAATGCATATCCTTCATATGGATTTACGATGGGCGTACCTTTATTGGTTATTTTTTCATTTAAAAAAGAAGAAAAATAAGTTAATTTAACTTTTTTAAAGTCATACGTATATTGTAAGTCGCTTAAATATTGTGTTTTTGGTTTCCAAAGTTGATATCGATCTACAGAGTCTTTAGGCGTCCAACCTTGAAAAAAATTGCGCGCAAAAGATAATTGCAAACTGTGTTTATTTTTATTCAAACTAAAATTTCCACACAAGTTATAACGGCCTATGCTTTCTAAATATGATTTTACTGAAATAGTATACGGTTTTTGAGTGGTTGCTGTAATTAAATTAATTACACCTCCCAATGCATTGGAACCATACATTACACTCATAGGGCCTTGTATCATCTCAACTTTTTTGATATTCGGCAAATTAATTTGTCCTAAATCGATATTGCCATTTTCTCTGCCGGTAACAGGAATTCCATTAATTAATATTTTTACATTTTGACCACCTACTCCTCCTATATTTACCGATGATCCCAAAATATTGTCGTTTGAAACGAAATTATTAGTTTCATAATTTAAAACTTCATTTAGGTTGGCAGCACCTCGTTGTCCAATTTGAGTTGCCGATATAGTATTGACTTTATAAATCGATTGTGTAGCCAATATAGGTGCCGACTGCCCGGTAATAACAAGATCATTAATTGATGTATATTTTGTTTTTAAAAAAACAGTAAAATGTCCTCTTTCTGCTTTTTGACCAACCTCTTTTTCAGTGATGGTTTGTGTAAAATTTTCAAAACCTACGTAACTGCAACTGATTGTGAGTGGATACAAAATTTCTTTTAGCTCCACTTTGCCATAAGCATTAGTCGTACAATATTTTTTAATTGTACCCAACTCATAACTAATCTTTGCCGAAGGCAAATTTTCTTTTGTTTGACTATCTCTTACCTCAATAACTAAATTAGCAGCCTTCGCTTGGAAGACTGCTAATAATAATAAAATGATGGTAAAAAATCTTGTCATTATTTTTTATCCTATTTAGAAATAGTTACTTTTTCAGTGATGTTCATATTTTCTCCTTTAATAGACAAAACATAGTTTCCATTATGTAAATGATTACATGGAATATCTAAAGCATTTAAACCACTGTTAATTGAACTATAGAAAGATGAAACTATTTTTCCTGTAAAGTCTATAATCATTACTTGTACTTTAGAAGCATTTTTTACATCTAATAATACATGCATATTTTGATGAGCAGGATTTGGGTAAACATTCATTGCTTGGATGTTAGAATTTACATTCGTAACCGCTAAAGGAAATAACATTCTTTTTCTAAAAATCATTTTTCCTGCACTGTATGCTAAAGGTTGCATTTGCCACAAATCCCCTCCTTTATCTTTCATAAAATAAGAAGTAGAATCTGGAACATCATATAAAAAAGGAGGTGCAACGCTAACTAATGTTTTCCAATCCCAACCAATTACAGAAATTACTTTACTCATTGAAGTAGTATACGTCAAATAGTTATTATAAGCTGTATCTACATCAACAGGTTTTGCTTTTGTGACTAAAACTCCTTTGTTTGTTAATACACCCACTAAATTGTTATTCGTTCCTTGTCCGCTTCCTACAGAGTTAGTCGTGTATCTGTTGATTACAAAATCCCAATTGGCAATAGCGGGTTCTCTGTTGGTATCTGATTCTGTTGCAAAATTAAAATAAGCAAACAAATTGTTGTCATATTTAGGACTTTTTACAATTGTTTTTTGAACTGCAGCGGCAGGTGTAGATAAATTTTCGTAAGAAAAAGTCCAAGTAACCGGTGCGGTAGCAGCTTGTAATTGTTCAATTATTAATTTGTAATAAACGCCATTTGCTCGTACGATAAAAATAGAATCTCCTACAATATTATGAGAAACTGCATCGTAATAACCCCATCCAAAATTGTAAGGATCAGAACTTGGAACATCATTAAAAGCACCTTGATACCAACCTTGGTCATTATTGAAACATAAATTCGCTGCAGCTGTATCCGCTAAAGTAACTGTGTTCCACTGTGTAGAATCTTTATGAATGTTAAATACTTTTGTAAATGCATTTCCACTTTGATGATTTGCCCATACCGCTGCACTGTCTCCAATTGGACTTAATGTAAATCCTAAATGCCAGTTTTTACTGTTTTCAATTCGTTGGCTGCCATTTTTCAAACTATAATATTCATCTTGTGCACTTGCTCCAATAGATACCGAATCTATCATCCATGCTTGTTGTGCTTGTGCTGCAATTCCCATTGTCAACGCCGAAATCATTGATAAAAATACTTTCTTCATTTTTCTTTTTTTTTATGATGCAAATGTACTTTTTGAACAAAGCTTTTACATCAATCAAAATGAAATATGACAATTTGATGACAAATTTTAACTAGTGGCTGTAAGTCAATAAAATCAATCGTTTATAACTAAAATAAATACAATAGAATGCAAAAAATGAGAATAATTATGTAAAGATAATTGAGCTGTTTTTTTATAAATCATAGATTCATTTTTATGTATGTTTTTGTACCCATTTACAATATTCGAAAATGAGTAAATGCTTCTATACAAAGATATTTACTACTCCTTTCTATTTTTTACAGATTACTTAGTCATCTTATTTGTTTTTAAAACTAACTATGCATGAAATAGTAACTAAAAAAAATCCGACGTTGCAATAACGTCGGATTATATTTTTTGATACAGTAATTATTTATTTGTCTATGGAACCCATAACTCGTTTCATAAAACCATTGATGGCATCTGTTTTTGATTTGCCTTCTTGAATTTCTTTTGTCACTTCAATAGCAGCAGAAAGATTCGACATCAGTTCACCGATTACGTCTAATTCTTGATCGGAAATTCTGTCGCACTCAATTAGATTTTCTAGGGTAGCCAATGTATCATGCAAAAAATCAACATCTTTTTCTTCCGCAAAATTGACAAATTGTTTAATGATAGGTAGTTTCATAATCGATTAATTTTGTTTAACTACTTCATCTATAAATTCATTCAAAACATCTGCTTTGTTGGTTTGAACTTGTGTATGCAACTGTCCATTTAAAAATGAAGCAAAGGTTGGCAAATTATCTACTTTAGCTAGTTTTCTAGATTCCGTAAATTTTTCAGCATCCACCATTACATACATCATATCTGTATGTTCTGTTTCACTTTTTTTAAATTTAGGTTTCATTATTTTACAATTTCCACACCA
>CANHJA010000066.1 GCA_947460795.1 Bacteroidota bacterium
CATGAAGTAGGTCATTATTTAGGATTGCGCCATATTTGGGGTGATGATGGTGGCGCTTGTCAAGGAGATGTAGGATTTGAAGACGATGGTATAACAGACACACCCCATGCTGATGATGCCTCAAACAGTGATTGTAATAAAACAAAAAACACTTGCAATCAAGGAACAGGTGACTTACCAGATATGGTAGAAAACTATATGGATTATTCATTGGAAGGATGTCAAAATTCATTTACAAAAGGACAATCTTCATTTATGTATAATGTATTAACTAACATTAGAACAGGTATTCGAGTTCCTACAAGTGTTGAAGAAACGACCTATTCAACATTAATCAATTTATTTCCAAATCCAACAACTGAATCGCTGGTTGTAAACTTTTCTAATTTAGATTTTTCAAACGCAATAATCGAAATAAAAGACATCACAGGAAAAACGATAAAAACAGAATATGTTAATTCTAAAACAGCTAATTTTACGGTCAATGGATTGTCAAAATATCCTAACGGACTGTATATTGCATCCATTTCTATAAATAATTACAAAATTAATAAATCATTTTTAATCAATAATTAATGAAAACGACTCTCTTAATTCTATTCATTGCCATTCCATCCATCTTATTTTCTCAAAAGAAAATAACTTCTTTAGAAGTAAAACGTACTGGATGCAAAGGGACCTGCCCTGTTTATGAATACCAAGTGAATTCATCTGGTATCATAATTTACACTGGTGTTCGATTTGTAGGCAATGTAGGTAAATACAAAATAAATGTTGGTCAAAAGAACGTAAGTAAAATCTTTAAAAAATTAGAAAGAAATGATTTTGAAAATGCGGATGACATGTATGATTTAAAACAATCTGACATTTCAATGTTATTTTATAAAATCAATTTAAAATCTGGAGAAAAAAATATTGGCAGAGCTAATTTCGGACCGAAATATTTACAAGAAACATTCAATGATATCGACAATATTGTAAAAAAATATACTTGGACAAAAATAAACGAATAACAAAATGGATATAGAAACTAAAATTCCAGTACGTTTTTCAGCTGGAGCAATTGCAGAAATCACTCGATTAAATTCAACTAAAACCGCCGAAAAACCATACCTAAGAGTAGGTGTAAAAGGTGGAGGTTGCAGTGGCATGACCTATGTTTTAGAATATGATGTAAAAGAAGAAGCTGATGAAGAATTTGATGTAGAAGGGATTCCTGTTGTATTAAATAAAGGGCATGAAATGTATTTAGTTGGCATGGAAATAGAATTTGAAGGTGGCTTAAATTCAAGAGGTTTTACATTCAAAAATCCAAATGCTTCAAGCACATGTGGCTGTGGAACCAGTTTTGCTGTATAATAAAAATTATGTTGACTTTAATAAAAAAATGTCCTGAAAAATTCAGGACATTTTTTATTCATTATATATAATGTAATTATCTAAATATTCTTCTAGGGCATCTTGTTTTTAATGAACGCAATGGATTACCAAACGCATCAAAATAGATGGCAATATTAATACCAGCGAACCAATACCAATCAGTTTTCATATTATCTCCTCTTACAAATTTATCATTCGGATAATTACCATCCCAATTAGGCAATTCATCGGTTCTGTAAGATAAATCAACACTTTGTTTTCCTTTGTACTTAAACAAGGTATCCATGTTTACATATGACCTACTCACATCATCTAAATAATCTGTGGCAGTATATCTGAAACCAATTTCTGTACTAATTAAAACTTTATTTCCTATTAATGTTTTTAATCCAAATCCTAAAGGAAAACCTACGTTAACCAAGCTATACACTCGTCTATCAGGATATTGTCTTAATCCTTGACCTTCAGTACTTAATGGGCGTAAATACACTTTTTCGTCATTATTACCCATGGTGTATGGATTGTAATAAAAAAGGGCAATTCCTGCAAATGCATATGGAGAGAATTTATATTCATCAAAATCTACAGGGATCATATTGGCTTCGATACCAGCTGAAGCTTCAAAAATATTGGTTTGAAAATTTAAATTTCTACGTTTAACAGCTGGAGAAGCTGACAAACTATCTGCTCCATATAAGCTAGCATAAGTAGCGCCAAATCTAAAACCAACACTTGGATGAGGAAAATATTTATAAGTTAACCCACCACACGCTCTGTAACCACCTTCAGGAAATAATTTATCTTGCAAATCGCCGTAATAACTAGACGTTCCTGCAAAAATACCGACTTCATGGTGTTTTTGAGCAGATACTACAATAGGTAAAAGTAAAATGAATAAAATTTTTCTTAACATACTTATATATTGTGTTAATGTAAGTGTAATATTACGAAATATTTTTTTAAAAACACAACAATAAATCCAAATATTCAAAAAAGGGATTTGCAGCCTCTCCAGATTTTTATAGCTCATTTTATTTTAATATAAAATTAAATGATTAAAAATTTTGACATCTTATAACTTATAGTATATTTGTTTTACTATTTTCTCACTAAAATAAAATAAAACGTGTCATACGATAATAACAACAACGAACGTAACAATGAAATTTTTTTCACGCAACGCTTAAAAGCTGGAAAAAGAAGAACTTATTTTTTTGATGTACGTTCTACAAAAGGAAATGATTATTTTATTACCTTAACAGAAAGTAAAAAAAGATTTGATGACAATGGTTATGAAAGACATAAAATTTATATTTATAAAGAAGATTTTAATAAATTTCATAAAGCATTAGGAGAAGCAATCAATCATGTAAAAACAGAGTTATTACCTGATTTTGATTTTGATGCTTTCAATCATGAATATGCAGAAGGAGAAGAAAATGAACAATATGTTCCTTCATTTTCTCAAAGTTCAACTTCTGAGGCAACCCCAACTTCTTCTGAATCTGTTATCCCAAACAATTCGGATATCGAGGTAGATAAATGGTAATAAATAAATAAAACATATTCGATCCTGATTAGATTCTAATCAGGATTTTTTTTAGTGGTTTAGTAAACCTACTTTTGCACCCTATTTCATCTTTTATTAGATAGAAAATTAAAAATTTAGAATGAAAAACATAAGAAACTTTTGCATTATTGCACATATTGATCACGGAAAAAGTACCCTTGCTGATAGATTATTAGAGTTTACCCATACAATTGGTGAACGAGATATGCAGAACCAAGTATTGGATGACATGGACTTGGAACGTGAAAAAGGGATTACGATTAAAAGTCATGCCATTCAAATCAATTATGCGTACAAAGGAGAAGAATATGTTTTTAATTTAATTGATACACCAGGACATGTTGATTTTAGCTATGAAGTAAGTCGTGCTTTAGCAGCCTGCGAAGGCGCTTTATTGTTGGTGGATGCTTCTCAAGGCATTCAGGCACAAACAATTTCGAATTTATATTTGGCGGTTGAGAATAACTTAGAAATTATTCCTGTCATTAATAAAATTGATATGGAAGGTGCCATGATTCCTGAGGTAAAAGATCAAATTATTGAATTAATTGGTTGCAAAGAAGAGGATATATTACTAGCATCTGGTAAAAGTGGCATTGGAATTGAAGGAATTTTAGCTGCAATTATTGAACGCATTCCTGCTCCTAAAGGGGATTTAGAAGCTCCTTTGCAAGCATTGATTTTTGACAGTGTATTTAATAGCTTTAGAGGAATTATCGTGTATTATCGTGTATTTAATGGCATTATCAAAAAAGGGGATAAAATTAAATTTAGCAATACCGGAATAGAATACGAAGCTGATGAAGTAGGTATTTTAAAACTTGGTATGGAATCCAAAAAAGAAGTTAGAGCTGGCGACGTAGGCTATATTATTACTGGGATTAAAGTAGCAAAAGAAGTTAAAGTAGGTGATACGATTACCACTACAACCAACCCTTGCTTAGAAAATATTCACGGCTTTGAAGATGTAAAACCAATGGTTTTTGCGGGTATTTATCCTGTAGAAACAGATCAATTTGAAGAGCTTCGTGGCTGCATGGAAAAATTGCAATTAAATGATGCATCCTTGACATTTGAGTTAGAAACCTCTCAAGCATTGGGCTTTGGTTTCCGTTGTGGATTCTTGGGACTCTTGCACATGGAAATTATTCAAGAGCGTTTAGAGCGTGAGTTTAACCAAACAGTTATTACTACCGTTCCCAATGTGAGTTTTGAAGCCTATTTAACCAATGGCAATAAAATAGTGGTGAATAATCCTACAGAAATGCCAGATCCAAGTAAAACTGAAACTATTAAAGAACCTTTTATTAGAGCACAAATAATTACCAAGCCCGATTATATTGGAAATATTATGTCATTATGTATTGGGAAACGAGGTATGTTGATCAATCAAAGTTACCTAACTCCTACTCGTGTTGAGTTAACATTTGAAATTCCATTAACAGAGATTGTATTTGATTTTTATGATAAATTAAAATCTCAAACACGTGGTTATGCTTCATTCGATTATCATCCTATAGATATGCGTGACAGTGATATTGTAAAAATGGATATTCTTTTAAATGGTGATAAAGTGGATGCTTTGAGTGCTTTGATTCATAGAAACAGAGCGCATGAGTTTGGACGTAAATTGTGTGAAAAATTACGTGAGTTATTGCCTCGTCAACAATTCCAAATTGCAATACAAGCTGCTATTGGTGCAAAAGTAGTAGCTCGTGAAACGATTAGCGCAATGCGAAAAGACGTAACTGCAAAATGTTATGGAGGAGATATTAGTCGTAAACGTAAATTATTAGAAAAACAAAAAGAAGGTAAAAAAAGAATGCGTCAAATTGGAAATGTAGAAGTTCCTCAAGAAGCGTTTTTAGCAGTTTTGAAATTGGATGATTAAACGAGAGGGATGAGATATTAGATTAATAACTCTCTCCTAAAGTCTCAATTCTATTTTGTTCTTGTGAAAAAAATGCAAACTTTTAAAAAGCATTCTATTTTCTCAATAATAAACTGCATATTTGTAACTTAAACCTAAAAAAATATTAACTATGAAAAAAATCAAAAACATTTTAGTAGCATCAATTTTAACTTTGAGTGCTTTCACAGCAACAATCATGACATCTTGTAATCCAGATGCTTGTAAGGATGTAATATGTTCTAATGGCGGTACTTGTAATGATGGATCTTGTTCTTGCCCAAGTGGTTATGAAGGGCCATCTTGCGAAACACTAAGCTCTACAAAATTTTTAAATTCATCTAGCGCAAATTCAACTTGGTTAACAGGTGCAAATGCTGATGGTTGTTATGCTGCAGGTTACACAATGACAATAAGCCAATCAGGCACTCCAAAAAATTTATTAATAGGCAACTTCGCAGGATTTGGTTCTACAGCTTCAATAACAGTTTCAGTAAGTGGTACAAAATTTACGCAAGTAGGAACAACTACAGCAGGAGCAGTTACTATCTCTAATGTATCTGGTACAATTGACACTACTTTAAATCCTGATAAAATTACTTTTGGATACACTGCTGCATCTACAGGTATTCCTGCAATTAATTGTTCTTCAAGCGCATTGAAACAATAATTAAAAATAAATTATTATAAAAAAGAGCTTATCATTGATAAGCTCTTTTTTTTTTGCGAAACGTGTTTGCGAAGAAGAACGCAATCTAAATATAATAGAATTGCATTCTTTAATTATTTCCCAGAAACTATTCCAAAATTCAAATATAGAATTTACTAAAGTACCTTTTCTATAACGATAATATCCTTTCGATTGTAATGCATTATTATATTAACATCATAAAATTTACCTCTGAAATATTATTGCCAATACAAACTAATAAACAAAAAAAACGCTCCATTAAAAATGAAACGTTTAAATTATTTAATAAAATAAGAAATGTTAATTTCCTCCTGGACGATCATTTACATTTTTAGGTGCTTCCGTGTTTTTCTTATCATTACCACCTTTTCTATCATTTACATCTTTAGGTACAGATACATTTGATTTTCCATTACCACCAACTCTGTCATTTACATCTTGAGGTTTTGTACTCGGAGTCTTTGGTTTAGTAGTCGGCTTGGTTGTTGGCGAAGCTGCTGCTGGTTTTGGAGCAACTGTAGAAACTTCTTTTTTACTTGCTACATTGGCAAGGATACTATCTGCTTTAATTTGTGCCGCTTGCATAATTTGATTATCGCAATCTGCTTTTAATTGATCCGTTGCTGCTTTTACTTTCGCTTCTACTTGAGTATCAATATCAGCTTGTGAAGGTCCTTTTACTTCATTGTTACATGCAGTAAATAAGAAGGCTGCTAATACTGGAGTAATTATATATTTTATACTTTTCATTTTTATTTTATTTTTTTTTAAATTCAGTGATATTAATTAACGATTGAAAATTAATAATTATTGTGCTGCTACTTCCATTTTTTTCGCATTCACAATAGAGTCTGTGATTGCTTTTAATTCAGTTGCCATGCGAGTTTCACACTCATTGATTGCATTAGCGGAAGCAGTTTCAATTTTTGCAGAAGCTAAAGAATCTACTTGTGCAGTAACTAAAGTAGGATCCACTGCCGTTTGATTGTTACAAGATTGTAAAGTTGCTATAAAACCAACAATAGCAAATGTTGTGATAATTTTTTTCATATTTTGTATTATTTAATTATCAAAAGTAAGCTCATTTTCTTATTTAATGACAAATTAAAAATTAGTAACAAAATTTTAAGACAATTTCATGGTTAACTATTCTTCATCATATCGTTTAACTTCTCTATCATAAAACATGCTCGCCTCTTCAATTAAAGAAGTCATTTCTGTCTCTAATTCTGCGTCAGATAACTCATCTGTTTCATCTAACAATTCTACTTCATCATCTTTTAAATTAATGATAAAACGAGGGAAGTCTAAATGAATAATAAAAATGTCATCCGGACAATCTGTATTATCTCCTAAAAGGAATTTGGGTAAATGCATTTTAATTTATTTTAATTTTAGGTAATAACTTTTTATTCTAAATGATTTGTTTTGAATCCTAAACTTTCGGCAACCACTTTTCTTTTAGTAGCGGATATTGGTATTTCAGATCCATTCTTCATAATCACTCTTCCATATTTAGTTTTAATAATTTTTTCAATATAATATATATTGACGATATAACTGTTATGAACCCTCAAAAAATTTGTAGTTTGTACTTGTTCTTCAATGTATTTTAATGGTCTTGAAGCAACCACTTTTACATTGTTAATTAAATATACGTCTGTATAACTTCCATTAGCAGCAAGATAAATAATATCTGCTAATTTAAGCATTTCTATATGTTCTCTTGAATGCACATGCAAGAATTCTTTCTCTATAGTAGGTTGTTTTAGAAATGCTTTTATTTGAATTTTATTTTTTATTTTCTTTATCGCGTTGGTAAGTTCTACTATTTGTATTGGTTTTAATAAATAGTCAACTACGCCATATTTAATTGCTTTAATTCCATAATACTCATACGCTGTGATTAATATAATATTCAAATCATCATCATCTAACATTTCTAACAAATCAAAGGCAGTTTGATCATGCAGCTGAATATCTAAAAATATTATATCTGGTTTTTTGTTTACTATTAGCTCATAGGCATCATGCACACTTTCTGCTGTTCCTATAATTTCTAGTTCTGGGTAATATTTCTGAAGACTTGCTTCTAATAAACTGATATTCAACCGTTCATCATCAACTATTATTGTACGTAACATATTTTTCTTTGGTTATCTTTGGAATAACAAATATAGTAATAGTTCCAGTATTATTAACATCCGTTTTGTTTTTAAAAATAAATTCAATTTTTGCATGAATTATTTCTTCAATAATTTTTATTTTGTCTTTAATTAAATTTATTCCCATAGATCGATGGGACGTATTTTTTATTGCTTTGTCATTAATACCATCACCATTATCTTCTACTGTACAAATAATTTTATCACCATGTTCATAAAAAGAAATTAATATTTTACCATTAGGATTGGATTTAATTCCATGTTTCAATGAATTTTCTATGACAGGTTGTATTAAAAGTGTTGGAAAAAATAAATATTTTATATCTGGAGAACCCAATTTAATTGAGAAATAAAATTTATTTTCTCTTTTCATCATCTCCAATTTTAACAAACTTTCAATAAGAATTATTTCTTCATTTATAATATTAAATAGTTTGTCTGAGCTTTGAATTGTTTTGCGAAGTACAATCGAAAAATCATTGATATACTCTACTGCATTATCATATTTATTCATATTAATTAACGCAACAATAGAGTTTAATGAATTAAATAAAAAATGAGGATTAATTTTAGATCTCCAAACAGACAATTCTAGTTGATGGATTTTAGTGTCTTTTTCTCTTAACTTCAATTCATTGTTCTTAACTTTTTGAATTTGACATTTGAAAATAATATAAATGAAAAGTAAAAAAAATAAAATTGCAATTATTTTAAACCATATAGTTTGCCAGAAATACGATTTTACAATTGAATATATAATGGTATCATCTAAAATGACTAGCCCATCTGAATATGGATTGTTTTTTTTCTTAACTTTTGAAAATAAATATATTTTTCCATTATAATTTAAAGATCGATTTAATTGCTCATTTACACTTTCCTTTACTACCTTTTCTTTGTTAATTTTATAAATGTCATATGGTTCCGATGTAATCCAAATTGTTGAATCTTTATCTTCTAGAATATCTAATATTTGTTTTTTTATTTCTATTTTATTGAGAAAAGGAGTATTGTATTTATTATGAATTTTACCATTTTGATAATAGCAAATTTCTTTGCTCATGCTATTAATCCACACTCTATTTTTACTATCACAAGTCAATTTCAAAACATCATTGCTAGGCAGACCATCTTCTGTTGTATAAGTAATAAAATGACTGCCATCAAATCGCACTAATCCTGCATCTGTTCCTAGCCAAATAAACCCATCATTGTCATTTACTAAATGATATACAATATTGCTAGGTAGGCCATCTTCTTTTGTAAAATGAGTATAGGAATAATCCCAATTTTGTGCGTTTAAATTATCTGGTTTAAAGAAAAAAGTTGCTAAAAATAAAACGACAAAAATAATTTTTTCATAAGGCATTACTCAAATATAGCAAAGATTTACCTTTTAAGCAACTCCGCTATAAATAAATGATCTGCACCTACTTGTCCACCTTTAATAAGTTGTTGATTCAATAGTTGAATTGATTCCTGTTGCAAAACCTCATTCAATACTGCTTGATTTTCTTCATTAAAAACACTGCAAGTAATAAAATATATTTTTGCATTTTGTTTTGCAAAACGAAGCACATTTTTTAAAATAGCTGTTTGTTTTTTATGAAAAGTTTGCAATTTCTGTTCAGTAAAAAAATAAAATTGCTCAGGACTGCTATTCCATGTACCTGATCCACTGCATGGCGCATCACAAATAATTCCATCAAATTTTTTATTCATTTTCAACTCTTCATCAGAAGCATCCGCTGTATAAGAAACATATTTACTAGCATAACCATATAAAGCAAATCGTTGATGTAAATTTTTAATAATACTGTCTCTAATGTCAGAAACTGTCAAATCAATATTCTTACATTTATCTAGCAGTAAAATGGACTTCCCTCCACTTGCTGCACAACAATCCCACCAAGCCTCATTTTTCTGAGGTTTAAAAAACTCCCCCGTTTGTTGAGAAGCATAATCTTGAATTACATATTGTGATTTATCTTCAATTATTTCATCGAGCTTTATATTGGCTTCAAAAGACCAACAATTTTCGTTGATTTCTGTAAAAGGAGTAGCTGTTTTTTTTAATTCATCTTTTACTTCTTGATGATTTTTTCTAACTCTGATAAAAACCTTAGAAGGTTGAAACAAATAAGACAAATATTCTTCTTCAGTTATTTGTTCGCTTAAAGTAAATGGAATGGAGAAATCAATTTGAAAATTTACTTTTAAGAAATTTACTTTTGAATTAAAATTGTCTTGGTAAATTTTAGCTAAACTTGCATTGGTTTTATCAAAAAAAATAAGCGGTAATTTATTGCTTAAAAAAGCACCATAAATCATTCTGTCTTTTACTGGAATATGTTCATTTTGTTTACCTAAACGATAAATCCCATATAATAACTCCGCAATAAATTTTCTATCCCGAGAACCATACTTTTTATTGTTTTTGAAATATTCTTTCAGGAATAAATGAAGAGGCGACTGTAATTCGTAATGTTCAAATAAATGAGTGGCAACTTGAAAGTAAGCGTCTACAAACATTTGGCTTACAATTCAAATAATAATGTTGCAGGATCCTTGCCTATTAAAAGTAACATCGGATTTTCTAACAACTCTTTTACTCGCACTAAAAACCCTACACTCTCTCTTCCATCAATAATTCGGTGGTCATAGCTCAATGCTAAATACATCATTGGTCGAATTTCAACTTTTCCATTGATGGCCATCGGTCTTTCTTGAATTTTATGCATACCTAAAATAGCCGATTGAGGAATATTAATAATTGGAGTGCTTAATAATGAGCCAAATACACCTCCATTGGTAATCGTAAATGTACCTCCAGTCATTTCCTCTATTGATAATTTATTTTCACGTGCTTTTCCTGCCAATGAAACAACTTCAGCTTCGATTTCTCGCATGCTTAAGCTTTCCGCATTTCTAATTACTGGAACTACCAACCCTTTTGGCGCACTCACTGCAATTGA
>CANHJA010000067.1 GCA_947460795.1 Bacteroidota bacterium
AATAGATGAGATGAAACGGTATGGAGTGCAATATTATTTTTTTGAAGCGGAAAATAATTGCCTACAGCATGAACCCAGCAACGTTTATTTTAAAAAAATAAATCAAATCAATAATCTGTCGATTTATCAATTTATATATTAATCGAAATGTCAAATTTTATAGTTGGCTTCATTGGTTGAAAAATTAAATAGTTATTCTATTTATTATACATGGCTTCTAATCCATCGGTTTATTTTTCGAATATAATCATAATATCCTTGTTGTAGTCTGATGGTTAAAAGCAATAAAACCATTATTCCAATTCCAATTAAAATATACGATGCGGTATGATAGCCTTCTCCTCCAAATAAATAAAGCAATATAGCTGCAGCAGATGAGAATGCTACAAATATAATTAGCATCAGTGGGCCGCCTACATCAATTCGTCTGGGTTTACTCATTGTTTTTACAATGGTCCCATTTTCTGTTGGTATAAATTGTAGCTTGGTAATAGGTAATGTATACACATGATTTTCAATTTCAGCATGCGGAATAATTTTAATGAAACCATTGTGTTCTAAAATTTCAAAATCTAAATTATGAATTTGTAAATGTTGTCCAAGAAGGTGTTTTTTAAGCTCCTCCACATTTTTTTTACTTGTAATATTGGCGTAACTTCTAAATATCATACATGGTATTTTTAATTCATTTAGAAAATTAATGCTTTTTTTTTCATTTACAAGAATTTTAACATATTTCACCTCATTATTTTGTTAATATCACTTTTGTCATATTAAGATAAATTCGCATGATTTAATAAAAAAAGCTACTCAATGAGTAGCTTTTTTATATCTGTAGCAACAAAAATATTATTTCTCGCCTAAAAAAGCATAGCGATAATCCGTAGGTGGATTATAGGTTTCTTTAATCGTGCGCGCGCTCAACCAACGATATAAATTAAGCATTGAACCTGCTTTATCATTCGTTCCCGATGCTCTTGCACCACCAAAAGGTTGTTGACCTACTACCGCTCCCGTTGGTTTATCATTAATATAGAAATTTCCTGCACTGTGTTGTAATTTTTTCATTGCATTTGCTAATGCATAGCGGTCTTGACTGAACACGGCACCTGTTAATGCATACTCAGAAGTAGAATCTACCAATTCACAAGCTTTATCAAACTCACTTGCTTTATAAGTATAAATAGTTAATACGGGCCCAAAAATTTCTTCACACATCGTAGTGTATTTTGGATTGGTGGTTTCAATAACAGTAGGCTCTACAAACCAACCTTTCGTTGAGTCGCATTTACCACCCACTAAAATTTTACAAGTTTTGTCTTTTTTAGCAGCGTCAATATATTTTTTGATGTTTTTAAATGATTTTTCATCTATAACCGCGTTTACAAAATTAGAGAAATCTTCAGTCGTACCCATTTTCATGGTTTTTACTGCGGCAACTAATTTCTTTTTTACTTCTGCAGCAATATTATCAGGAATATAAGCACGAGAAGCAGCGCTGCATTTTTGTCCTTGGTATTCAAATGCACCTCTTGCTAAAGCTGCAACCAACGCATCTACTTGTGCGGTAGGATGAGCCAATACGAAGTCTTTACCACCTGTTTCGCCAACAATGCGAGGGTAAGATCTGTATTTAGCGATATTTTCTCCAATTGATTTCCACATACCTTGAAAAACGCCTGTGCTTCCAGTAAAATGGACACCTGCAAATTCTTTATGTCCAAAACAAATTTCACCTACAACAGGCCCACTAGCATATACTAAATTTATAACACCATCTGGTAAGCCTGCTTCTTTCATAATTTTCATGAATAAGTTAGCTGAGTAAATTTGTGTGTTGGCAGGTTTCCAAACAACTACATTTCCACACATAGCAGCAGAAGTTGGCAAGTTCCCACCAATAGCTGTGAAGTTAAATGGAGTAACAGCTAAAACAAATCCTTCTAATGAACGATATTCAACTCGGTTATACATTCCTGCACCAGAAATTGGTTGTTGTGCATATATGTCATTTAAAAATGAAACATTAAAACGCAAGAAATCGATTAACTCACAAGTACTGTCTATTTCTGCTTGAAAAGGATTTTTACTTTGTCCTAACATGGTTGCAGCCAACATGTCGAAACGATATTTGGTAGCTAGTAAATCGGCTGCTTTTAAAAAGATAGAAGCACGATCAACCCAAGCCATATCTGCCCATTGTTTGTGAGCCTTTAAAGAAGCATCAATTGCAGCTTTTACATGCGATGCATCTCCTTGGTGAAAATGCCCTAAAACATGTTTTGTTTCATGTGGGGGACGAATTTCTATTTTTTTACCAGTGCGAATTTCCTTGTCGCCAATGTACATTGGGATATCAACTTTTACTTTTTTAGCTGCAGCTAAAGCTTTTTTTAGGGCTATTTTTTCGGCACTTTTTGGTGCAAATTGTAACACCGTTTCATTTACTGGTGTTGGAATATGAAAATGTCCATTACTCATTTTGAATTAAATTTTAGTTTGCAAAGTTACAATGTGAGAATGATAAAAAAGTAGTGAATTTGTTAACTTATTTCATTGCTTTTTTAAAATTTGCAGGAATCGAAAAAGGGAAATCAATTGGTTTGTCTATGTCAATTTTGTTGACTTCCATGTTTAATTGTGCCGCTCCTTTTACATCTTGTATATAATAGGTTCTGTCGGTAGATAAAAAATTATTTTCTAACAATTGATAGTTGTTCAATGATACCAACACAGAGCTTTTTGAAACCGAACGAGTGGTTTGTAATTGAAATTGTTTCAAGGTGCTGTCGGTTCTGTTGTAAGTAAATTGATTAGAATAATCGTCATTGACAATAAAAATAGACATTAAATAATTCAACTCTTTCATGTCTGTAATTTTCCCATCTGTAGCGATTGAATTGCCAACAATAATATCTTGTAAAATTTTAAAGCTAACTTCCATATTAATTAGCTTTTGTAAATCTTTATAGCCATACAAGTAATATCGTTTATTAAAACGATCTATTGCTTTTACACTATCTGGAGTAATCAAAGCGCGCGCTACTTCTATTCCAAAACCTGAAATGCTAGCCCATATTTTAGTGTTTTTTTCCAATCTAAAATTTGCATTGAAGTTTTGCTTCTGATCTCCAGATTCGTAGTGCATTTTAGTTTTAGCCTGAAATGTTTTGTAATTTATATTTCGATAATTGATTATTTTACGCGCCAAAATGGTGTCAAATTTTGGCAAAATTGCGGGTAATTCTTTTTTTACAATTGCGCTGTCTATTTTACCTTTTTCTATCTTTTTTTCAACTCGTTTTTCTTGTCGGGCTTCTTTCTTTTTATTTTTAATAAAGAAAGGTTTTATTACATTGCAACTACTAATAATCATGGTATTGATTACTACCCAAATAATTATTTTCTTATTCATTAATTTTTCCTGATTTTATTTTATTTATTAAAGTAGGATTTTCTTCCCCTTTATCGTTTGCTAATTGCCAATATTTTTTTGCATTCATTGAGTCATTTAATTTGAAATAAACATCGCCTAAATGTTCAAATAAAGTTCCATCCTCCTCTCCGTTTAATTGAATGGCTTTTTCAATGTATGTTTTTGCATCTTCAAATTTCCCTTGTTGAAATAAGATCCATCCATAAGTGTCCAAAAATGATTTTGAGTTAGGTTGTAATTCTAAACTTTTTTTAGACATTGCTTCTGCATCAGTCAATCGTTCATTTCGTACCGATAAATAATAGGCATAATTATTTAAAGTGGTAGCATCAAGAGGAAATAGTTTTAGCGCCTCATCAAATGACTCGTCACTTTGCTTGTATTTTTTTAATGAATTATAGGCATCTCCCAAACTGGTATATATAAGTGCTACTAAAGATTTGTTGAAAGAATCTTTTTTTAATGCAGTTGTTAAGGAACTTATTGCTTCTTCTTGTTCGTTTTTTTGAACATGTGCCAATCCTTTATAAAAATAAGGGAGGGCATTGTTGTTAAATAGTTTACTAGTTTGTTCAGAAATTACAATTGTACTGTCATACATTTTTTCATCAAAATACATGCTTGCTATTTGAATCCAAACATCAAAATTATTACTGTCTATCGTTAGATAACGTTTGTATTGTTCTAAAGCTGAAAGTGGTTTTTTAGAGACAGTGAGTACATTGGCGTAAATTAAAATAGCATCTTTGTCTTTGGGTGCAGCAAGCGAAATAGATTTCACTAATTCAATAATATTATCATTGTCAAGTAGGCTATCCTCTTCCAATTTTTTTAGCGTAGGTAAAATAATTGAAATCTTAGTTTCGGTTGATACGTTTTTGTTTTGCATCAACTTTAGCATAAAATTATTATAGGCTTTTTCATCTTTTTTAGATAAATAATATTCAGCCAAAGCTGCTTGTGCAGTGGGATCTTCACCATATTTATTTTCTATATCTTTATAAATACTTTCAGCTCCCTCAGTGTTTTTTTCTGAAATATAAATTTCAGCTATTAAGAGCGGGTAAGCCACATTTGCTGGATATTCTTTTTGAAGTTTTGTTATTTCTAAAATCGCTAAATCAGACCTATTTAGAATTATATAAAGATTCTTCTTTTGATTTATTATATCTTCATTAAAACCAATTATTTTTTCATATTCATTTAAACAATCAACTGCTTTTTGATATTCTTTTGTCTTTAAAAACAGTTGTGCTTTTTTGAAAATATAATCGGGATTGGAAGGATTTTTTTCAATTAAAGAATTGTATTGTTTTTCAGCTATTTTAAATTTGTAGTTGTACAATAATAAAAAAGTGTAGTACTCTTGAAAATAGGAATTTGCTGGATTTATTTCAAATGCTTTTTGCGCTGTTTTTTCTGCAGCATTTGCATTTTTATTTTGAAAATATAACTTGGATAAATTATAATTAGCTGTCGCATTTTGTGGATATTTTTTCACAAAATCACTGTATAAATTAATGGCTTCATTGTACTTGCCAAGCAATCTCGCATTTTCGGCATTAAAAAAATCAACCAATTGATTGGTTGATTCTTTTTTAGCTTTAATTTCTTCTTTGCTTAAATAATCTTGATTTTTAGATGTGTTTTTTTGGATACTACAAGAGTAAAAAAAGACAAGATTCAGTAAAAGAATGTAATGCGTTTTTTTTATCATTTAATTTTTGAAAGAGTAATCACCTAAGCTTAGTTCTTCTGCTTTTGATTGGCAATTTACACTATTTCCGAATAGTGTATTTGTAATTATAGAATTCTTAACAATTGACGCATTGCCTATAATGCTTTTACTAATAATCGAATTTTCAATATGACAACCTTCTTCTAATGAAACATGAGGGCCAACTACCGAATTTTTAATAACTACATTTTTACCGATGAAACAGGGTTCTATGATTGAACTATTTTCAATTACAGCGGTTGCGTCTTGTAATGTTTCTGTATTTTTTTTAATTTCTAAAATTCGCTCTAAAGTATATACTGTGGCATCTTTATTTCCACAATCTAACCATTCTTTCACTTGGTCGCTGTAAAATTGCACCCCTTTTTTCATCATGTTTTCCATGGCATCAGTCAATTGATATTCGCCACTGTGTTTGATGTCGTTATCTATTAAGTATTGCATTTCATTTTTTAAATTTTCACCATCTTTAAAATAGTACACACCGATGATGGCTAAATCAGAAACAAATTCTTTTGGTTTTTCTACAAATGAAGTAATTAAGCCATCGGCATTCATTTTCACTACGCCAAAAGCACTTGGGTCAGCCACTTTTTGAGTCCAAATAACAGCATCTTTATTTGCATCAATTGAAAAAGTTGCATCAAAAAGAGTATCCGCAAAGGCTATAAAGACACTTCCTTTTAAACATTCTTGCGCACATAAAATAGCGTGTGCTGTCCCCAATGGAGTATCCTGATAAAATATTCTACCTTTTGCACCAAATTGTGCTGCAACATTTACTAAATTATCTTCTGCTTCTTTTCCAAAAACACGACTGACAACAAAAGCGATTTCTTCGATTTTTTGATCTGTAGTACTCGCAATATCAGCCACAATTCTATGCACCATTGGTTTTCCAGCAATTGGAATTAATGGTTTGGGTGTAGTCAATGTATGAGGTCTCATTCTTTTACCCATGCCTGCCATTGGAATAATAATGTTCATATTTTTTATTATTTGTTGTTAATTATAAATTATTACTTTTTTGTGTTATTTATTTTTAATGGGTTGAATTAATCATTAATAATTCTTCATTCGTTTAGCCTGTACTTCCAAATCCTCCACTTCCTCTTGCTGTTTCATCCAATGTATCTACTAAATTCCATTCTCCTATTTCATATTTTGCAATCACCATTTGTGCCACTCGGTCACCATTTTTTATCGTTTGTACCTCGTTTGACAAATTGATTAAAATGACATTTATTTCTCCTCTATAATCACTGTCAATAGTTCCTGGCGTGTTTAAGCATGTCAAACCTTGTTTAATAGCTAGTCCACTTCTTGGTCTAATTTGTGCTTCAAACCCTTTAGGTAAGGCAATAAATAATCCAGTGGGAATTAATACTCGTTCCAACGGATTAATAATAATATTGTTTTTCACGGAAGCGTATATATCCATCCCTGCTGAGCCTTCTGTTTGATAAGAGGGCAGCGGGTGTTCACTTTTATTAATGATTTTTATTTGCATGTTTATAGAAGATGACAAATGTAGTAATTAATGTATAAAATTTTATAAATTTATCTCTCCTTCAAAAACAAATTCAGCTTTCCCTTTCAGCCAAATATTTTCAAATTTTTGGCCATTTATATTTTCTAATTTAACAGAAAGTTTGCCTCCTAAAGTTTCAATTGAAACTTCATGAGCACCTATTTTATTATGAATGAGAGAAATAGCCGAAGCCGTGACTCCGGTTCCACAAGAAAGCGTTTCATCTTCTACACCTCGTTCGTATGTTCTTACAAAAATGCTAGTTTCATTTATCTTTTCAACAAAATTTACATTAATTCCTTCCTCTTTAAATAGGGGGCTGTATCGAATTAATTTACCTTCTTTTTTTACATCTAATTCGTCTACATATTCTGTAAAATGAACATAATGTGGTGAGCCAGTATTTAATTGAAAATAGGTTTCATTTGTTATTATTGATGTTACCTCATTCATTTTTAATGAAACAATTTCATCTTCGAAATAAGCTTCATGCTCTCCATCAATGGCGATAAATTTGGCTTCAAATGAAATTAAACCTAATTTTTTTGCGAATGCCGAAATACATCTCCCGCCATTTCCACACATCGTGCTTTCATTTCCATCGCTGTTATAATAAACCATTTTAAAATCATAACCAGTTTGGTTTTCAAGCAACATTAAACCATCTGCGCCCACTCCAAAATGTCGATCACAAATCTGTTTTATTTGTTCATTTGTAAGTGAATATTCTTGTTTTCTGTTGTCTATAAGAACAAAGTCGTTGCCTGTTCCTTGATATTTGTAAAACTTCATTTAAACGATTGTATTTTTCTAAATTCGAAATGGGAATTGAATAAAATTTTAATTTTAAAAAAATTATATCTCTACTGACGATGAAAGAAGTTCCAAACTTTTTTGAATCATATTTTCAATGCTTTTTGCACCGTCTTTGGTGAATTCTTTTCTTACTCGATTTGCCACAATGGTATTCACCGCTAAACAATGATGGCCAAAAATTCTCCCTAAGCCAAAAATTGCAGATGTTTCCATTTCAAAATTGGTGATTCTATGATTTTCAAATTGAAAACTTGATAATTTATCTACCAGTTGAGGGAATTGTAAACCGGCTCTTACTACTCTGCCTTGAGGCGCGTAAAAACCAGGACAAGTTACTGTAATTCCTTGATGATAACCGTTTTTGAAAATAGATAAAAGCTTCGGTGAACCTTGTACTGCGTAAGGGACAATATTTTTATTTTCTAAATCTGTGTGTTTTTTAAATGCGGCTACTAAATTTGTTTCATGTTCATTATTTTCCAATTGGTAATAATGCAATACATTATCCAAACCAATGCCATGGCTGGAAGCAACTAGGCTATCCACTGGAATGTCTGCTTGCAAGCTTCCAGAAGTTCCAAATCGAATGATGTTTAATGATTTTTTTTCTTCTTTAATTACTCTATTTTCAAAGTCAATATTCACTAAAGCGTCCAATTCGTTCATTACAATGTCAATATTGTCTGGTCCTATACCACTAGATAAAACGGTCAATCTTTTTTTTCCAATTAAACCAGTGTGCGCTACAAATTCACGGTGTTGCGTTTTGTGTTCAATGTGATCAAAATATTTCGAAACCTCTTTTACCCGATCTGGATCGCCTACAGTGATTACTGTATCTGCTAATTCATCAGGCCTCAAATTAATATGGTAAACTCTTCCATCAGGCGTTATTATTAATTCAGATTCACCAATTTTACTCATCACGAAACATTTATTTTTGTAAATTTAAGAAGATTAAATAAGAATTTGCATTTTTTAAAAATAGTATTACATTTGCGATCCCATGGTCTTGTGGCCGAGTGGCTAGGCTCAGCTCTGCAAAAGCTGCTACAGCGGTTCGAATCCGCTCGAGACCTCAAAAATCCGATTTGTAAAAATCGGATTTTTTTATTTTCAATTTTTAGCTTACGATATATTATCTCTGATATATTATTTGGTTCAACTTTAAAGGATTGCATTTTGTTAATTAATTGCAAATGAAAATAAATGCAATAATTTTATGCTGATTGTAGCGTTTACAAATCATAAAACTATAAAATTATCGATGCAAACTTTTACACTAAATGATTTATTGCTTTACGTTTTTAATGAGTGTTCAAAGGAACAGTCTTTGCTCATTCAAAAAGAAATGACTTTCAATCCTGAATTAAAAAATGAAGTAGAAATATTGCAAGCTAGCACAGTAGATGTTGCAGCTTTAGCTTTTTCACCCAATCCTCATGTGATGGATAAAATTTTTGCCCAATTACATCTTGAAAACAAACTCTTTGTTGTGTAGTTAACATATCATTTTATCCGTTTTTTTAATTTCTGATTTATCTATCCGTTTTTCAACCGTGTAAAGTAGTGACAGTAAAGTTGCATTTTTTGATGAAAAAATTCCAACCTACATTCTAATATGATAGTCTTAGGTTATATATTTGTTTAAACAAAAAAATTATGAGACAACTTTCCTTATTCGTCCTATTAACCATCATAACCTCTTTTTCAAAATTATCTGCCCAAACATATGCACAGGGAGATATGTCGGTTATGCCAATGTTTAGTGCTTTTCACGATTCTACAGAATGTGCATCTCATGCAATTGACAACTATCAAGTTATTATTAATAATTCATTTTTAAATGATTCTTTTTTTGTAAAAGATCAAAATAATGGTCAAATCATGTTTTCTGCTGTGAATTTAAACGGTGCAAATCCATGGATTTTTACCGCTCAAGGGAACTCAATCATTGGATATGTTCCGGATGATCAGGTAGTTAATGGGATGGTGTTTTTCCCAAGTTTTACTTCCTTGAAATTTATATCAGGAGGAGATACGATTAACAATATTAACAGTACTTTTCTCTTACCCGTACCCAATCCTTGTGAATATGGAAATGTTTCTGGTAGGGTATATATAGACAATAACAGTGATTGTATTTATAATGGTACAGACAATGCATTGCAATCAATCTTTGTCAATAGTAATGCGAATTTGTCCTCCCAATCTACTTACTATTCTACAAATGGCTATACAAATACAGCAGGTCAATATTCTGCTAAAGTTCAAAAGTCTTGGATGGTGAATTACACAGTTTCCATCCCTACAAATTATCAATTTATATTTCCAAGTACTACTTGTTCACCAGCTTCATATAATTTCACAACTTTGCCTCAAACAACTGCCGATTTTTCTTTGCAATGTACCAGTAATGTGGATGTTCAAAGTGCCGCTTCACATCCAGCAAATGCAAGACCGCTCGTGCCAATGATGATACATCCTTATGTTAGCAATACTGGCTGCAATACGGCATCTGGAACTATGTATTTAGTAAAAGATCCACATGTAGTTTACAATCCAACTTTAAGTTCAAATCCTCCCACTTCAATTTCAGGAGATACCCTTACTTGGCAGTATTTCAATTTAACAAATATTACGAGCAATGCCTATTGGAATTCGTTTTTTGCAGGAGTTCATTTAACGCCAGACAATACGGTAAATATTGGGGATACACTTTGTTTTTTAGTAAAATCTACGATACTTACAACCGATTTAAACCCTTCCAATAATGAGTATACATTTTGCTTGCCAGTTGTAAATTCATATGATCCTAATATAAAAGAAGTTTCACCAAAAGGAGAAGGCGTAAATGGAAATATTCCGCAAACCACCACTAAATTAAATTATACGATTCATTTTCAAAATACAGGGAATGCACCTGCATATAATGTTTCAATCATTGATACATTGGAAGGCGATATAGATGCAACGTCATTGCAAATTATGGGTGCTTCACACACGTTGAGTCCAGAATGGTTGGCGCCAAATGTGGTGAAATTTAACTTTTATGGCATCATGTTGCCAGATAGCAATACCAGTGTAGAAAATAGTCAAGGTTCGGTTAGTTTCTCTGTGAAATTAAAATCAGCATTGCCGTTAGGCACTCAAATTAAAAACAAA
>CANHJA010000068.1 GCA_947460795.1 Bacteroidota bacterium
ATAAGAAGCATCAATCGTGTTAACTCTGTGATTGGTTCGTTCTGTTAAATTCTCTAATTCAGCTGGTGCAGAAATAGGTTGAAGATATTTCACATAAGGTACAGAGGCTAATTCACTCAGTTTAATTTCATTGATTTGCACAATTGCAGTGTGTTTATTTTTCCAACTTATAAATTGAATATTTTTTTGAGCAAATGAATTTAAAACTTCGTTTTGAGAGATCGTAGAATACAAGTCTACTAAAATTTCAATTGTTCCATTTTGTTTTACGATCCAATTTGGAATTGGTTTTTCGATTAATTTTTTATCAATTTTTGCAGTTGCTTGCATGGGCACAATGGCTCTGATTGATCTATTCTCTAACGCAGATTTTGAAATGTTTTTTGGAATAGTTGCTAAAAATGCCCATTTAGGGAAATAATCAAAAAACTGAATCCCTGTTTCTGATTCTATTAACTTTCTTTCATTTAATGATGTCGCTTTATCAAACTGTATGATACAATAAACTTGATTATTAAATTCATAATCTTTCCAATTATTGAAATTTTTAATGTCTTGTATATTAGAAGTAGGTATAAATGACCCATTTTTCAAATGCAACATTTGAGCATGAAGACTTATACCAATTGAAAAAAATGATAAGAATAATAGTTTTTTCATTTTATAATTTTAAGATAAATAGTAATTAGCTTTAAAAGTAATAAATACTTTTCTAATTTGGCAATAAGACTTCATTTTTTATTCATAAATGAGGTAGTTTACAGGTTTTTAGAAAGGAATTATCTAACTAACAACTGCGGTATTCATAAAAAGGAAAGCAAGTCACCTAGAAACAACATTACCATAATTCAATTTTATTATAAAAATAAAACAATAAAATTTCAATCGAATATTCAAATCGAATATTCAATTTACTCATTTCAAAAAATGAAAATAGCCTTAAGAATTGGAAATTTTCTTCTCTTTAAAAATTAAAAAATAATTTTATTTATTGTATTCAGATTATTTTGAAAACAAAAAATCCCGACTCTTTCGAATCAGGATTTTGTACCTCAGGCGGGACTTGAACCCGCACGGACATTGCTGCCCACAGGATTTTAAGTCCTGCGTGTCTACCAATTTCACCACCAAGGTAAATGATATTGAATGAGCGGAAGACCGGGCTCGAACCGGCCACCCCGACCTTGGCAAGGTCGTGCTCTACCAAATGAGCTACTTCCGCAATTTTTAAAAGATCTGTGTTATTGGGAGTGCAAATATAGATATTATTTCTATTCTACAAAATTTATAAATTACTTTTTTTGAAAAAATATTTCGCTCCTGAAATTTGTACAACACAAGGATATACTTATTGCTATTATCAATAAAAAACCGACTCATTATATTCACAAGTCGGTTTTTTATCTTTTATATTATTGTCCTAATATCCATGCAAAAATTAATGGTGCAACAATAGTCGCATCACTTTCAACGATAAATTTAGGAGTATTGATATCTAATTTCCCCCAGGTAATTTTTTCATTGGGAACTGCACCACTGTATGATCCATATGAAGTTGTTGAGTCAGAAATTTGACAGAAGTAACTCCAGAAAGGAACATCATGCCACTCTAAATCTTGATACATCATTGGCACAACACAAATTGGGAAATCTCCCGCAATTCCTCCTCCAATTTGGAAAAAACCAACTCCTTTGCCAGCACTGTTGTTTCTGTACCAATCAGCTAACCAAACCATATATTCAATACCACTTTTCATGGTAGTAGCTTTCATTTCATTTTTTATAATGTAGGATGCAAAAATATTTCCCATGGTGCTGTCTTCCCATCCTGGACATACTATTGGAATATTTTTTTCTGCAGCAGCCAACATCCAAGAATTTTTAGGATCTATTTCATAATACTGTTCCAACACACCGCTCAACAACATTTTGTACATGTATTCATGTGGAAAAAATCGTTCTCCTTTTTCATCAGCATCTTTCCATAATTTATGAATGTGTGATTGCAAACGACGAAAAGCTTCTTCTTCAGGAATACAAGTGTCTGTAACACGATTGTAATGATTTTCTAATAAATCCCATTCGTCTTGAGGACTTAAATCACGATAGTTTGGCACTCTTTTATAGTGAGAATGTGCTACTAAATTCATGATATCTTCTTCCAAATTTGCACCTGTGCAAGATATAATTTGTACTTTGTCTTGTCGAATCATTTCAGCTAATGAAATTCCTAACTCTGCGGTACTCATGGCTCCAGCAAGAGTAATCATCATTTTCCCTCCTTCTAAAAGATGGGTTTCATATCCTTTGGCTGCATCCATTAAAGCTGCTGCGTTAAAATGTCTGTAATTGTGCTCTATAAACTGTGATATAGGTCCTTTACTCATATTCTATTTTTTATTTTAGTTCTAAATATATAAAGCGATTCAACATATTGAATCGCTTTTTTGTTTTTTGTATAAATTTATTAAAGTTTAAGCAACAAAATACTGCAAGGTTTTGACGTGTGCGCAACAGAGTCTCTTGCTATTAAATAAATATTAATCTCTTGCAATGAAATATTTCCAGTTCCTGAATACCAAATATTTCCACAAGTATTTTGTAATGGAATGGTAAATGATGTTTTTTCAGGATTGATGGTTGCTGAAATATTTTGTGCAGTACAATTTGTACCTAAATTGTAGATTCGGATTTTATTTGCATAATCAACCACAGATGATATAGAAACCGTATAGTAAGGTGACGTTGTACCTGCATAACATTCGTCTTGTGCGAGGTAATTTCCAATAAATTTATCACTCCATCGAGTTTCACATTTTAAGCCTTCATATCCAACTGCACAATTACACATCCCGTCAGAACAAGTGCCTCCATTTAAACAGATAACATCTTTACAAGGTTGCAAGTTAGTGGTACTATTTTTTGTAGCATCTTTTTCACAAGCCGAAAATAAAACGACTGCGAAACACACGATGATAGAAAAAAAAGTGGTTGCTACTATTTTAATGTTTTTCATTTTTTAAAATTAAAAAAATAATCCCAAAAATCGAAACTATTTTTGGGATTATTGAATATGATAATGTAATTAATTATTCTTTTGGCGTTGATATTCTTCAATACCCTCATCTTCATAGTTCGTATATAACGCAGCATAATGTCCGATAAACGACAATCCCCATGCAGCAGTAATCCAAATAGGCCAAACATAAGCCCAACCATTTACGTCCACTCTTAATGGAGCTTTATCATACGTCATCCATAAGATAAGATTTACAATAATGAAAACTGCTAAATGAATAAATAGCTTTGTTCTTTGTTGTGGAGTCACTGGAATTTTATTTGCCATGAGAATTCTTTTTTATAATAGAATGCAAATGTAGTTTCTTATTTTAAAATTTGCAATATGATTTTCAATTGTTTTTCCACTTTTTTTTATATAAAAGGGGAGAATTGCGGCTTAATAAATGTGATATTGGGATGAGTAATGGATTTTTGAGCAAAAAGAAACGAGAAGTATTGTACAAAATATACTCAAGTATAAAGCCTACAGGTTCATTTAATCTTTATTATGTGTAAAATTTATCCGCGTACACTCTTCAATTGATCAATGTACATTTCTTTATACAACAGCTTGATAATGCCATCAGCCAGGCCAATTTGTGGGACAAAAATTTCACTGATATTTGCCCAGCGCATCACTGTTGTATAAATATTCAATGCAGGAACAATTACATCTGCCCTATCCTCTTTGAAGCCATATTTATGGATCCGTTCTTCTACCGTTAACGCATTCATTTCTTTGTAATATTCTTTTAAAATATCCAATGAAAGTGGCTTGCCATTTTTTCTTTTAGAAATCGAAAATACTTTATTAATATTTCCTCCAGAACCAATAGCGACAGTATTTAACTTACAATATTTTTTTAATGCAACTTTCATTTCATCCCAAATAGCAGCGTCCACTTTATCTTTTAGCAAACGAATCGTTCCTATATTAAAGGATTGTTTAAATGAAATTTTATTATTTGAATACAGGGTAAGCTCTGTACTACCACCTCCTACATCGATGTATAAATAGTTACTTTTATTGTCTAGCTTTTCGGCTAAGTGAGTTTCATATAAAATTTCTGCTTCTTGACTTCCAGTTATTATTTCTATGTTAAGGCCAATTTCTTTTTGGATACGAGCTACAATTTGGTCTCCATTTTTTGCGTCTCGCATAGCAGAAGTAGCACATGCACGGTAGTTTTTTACGTCGTACACTTTCATTAAATGTCGATATGCTTTTAACGTTTCTATTAACTCACTTGTCTTGTGCTCAGAAATAATTCCAGATTCAAAAACATCAAACCCTAGGCGCAGAGGAACTCTTAACAAATTTACTTTTGTATAATCCAAACTCCCATCTTTGTAGGTAGTGATATCTTGAATGAGCAATCGAGCTGCATTCGAGCCAATATCTATAGCCGCTAAACGCATATTGAATGCAAATTAATATTTTTTTGATTGTAAATAATTATATATTTCAACTTGTGAGCGAATCCATTTTTCATTGAGTGTTCTGGTAACGTAATGATTTTGCTGTTTATTATCTAAAATTCGTGCTTTTTCATTTTCTACCAATTGAATGGCCAAAATATCTTTTAATTCTTGCTTGATATTTTTATCAAAAATTGGAGCGGTCACCTCTACCCGATGATCAATATTTCTTACCATCCAATCAGCACTCGAAATAAACAAATCGTCTGTCCCTTTATTTTCGAAAAATAAAATCCGAGCATGTTCTAAATATTCATCTACAATACTGATGGCATTGATATTTTGTACCCACTTGGTGTTGGTTGTAACCACACGACAAATTCCACGAACAATTAATTTTATATCGACCCCTACTTCCGCAGCCTTATATAATTCTTCTATCAATTTATCATCAGCCAAACTATTTAGTTTTAAAATGATGCTTCCTTGATGCTTTTTATTCGTTTGTTTAATTTCATTTCTAATTTTTTGAATAAAATATTCTCTGGTATTTATTGGAGATGTAATTAAATATTTACACTTATTTAATTCTGAATAATCAACAGGCTTTTCGATAAAATTGAAGACTCTATTTACATCTGAAAGTATTTTCAAATTTGCTGTAAGCAAACAATGATCGCCATAAAAACGTGCTGTATTTTCATTTAAATTTCCAGTACTTACAAAGCCATAATACTTCAATTTTTTATTTACTCGTTTTGCAATGCTGCAAATTTTAGCATGCACTTTCATGTCCGGGAAACCGACTAATACTTTTACTCCTTCTTCTTCTAAAATACGTTTCCAAACAAGGTTTGCCTCTTCATCAAATCGAGCCTTCAACTCAATCACCACAGTAACTTTCTTACCATTTCGAACCGCATTAATTAAAGCTTTTACAATTTTAGACTCCTTAGCTAACCGATAGCATGTAATCTTTATAGATTCTACAAACGGATCGATAGCAGCTTCTCTTAATAAGTCAATAATGCTGTCAAAGGAGTGATACGGAAAATGAAGCATCACATCTTGCCTATTCAACACATCTAAAATTCTAACTGGTTGAGTAAATAATGGATGTACAAATGGTTTTTTACGAAGCAATCGTTGTTCAAATACTTCCATCGGGAAATCCATAAAATCTTTAAAATTATGAATACTTCCCCCTGGCACTAGCTGATCTTTTTTACTCAAATTCAACAATTTCAATAAATAATCCAACATGTTTTTTGGAATCGCTTTGTCATAAACAAGCCGAATGGCTTTCCCTTTTTTTCTATTTTTTAAGCCCTTTTCAATTTTTTCAATTAAGTTGGTATTGATGTCATTGTCAATATCTAATTCTGCATCTCGAGTAACCTTGATTATATAGGCTTCAAAAGAATTAAACCCAAATTGCGTAAATAAATTAGGCAAACAATATTTAATAATATTCTCTAATAAAATGATGTTTTTTTCATTTTTATTATTTGGCAATATCACAAACCTAGGTAAATATTGAGTAGGAATTTCTATCAATGAATAGCTATTCATAAATGAATTTTCATTGTTCGATAACATACACGCCAAGTAAATCGATTTGTCATTTAAATTGGGCAACTCCGGAATACTCTCAATCATCAAAGGTGCAATGTGCGTTCGTACTTTGTCGTTGAAATAATTTTTGACAAATTCTTGTTGAGTTTTTGTCAATTTTGATTCATCAACTATGGCAATTTTATCTCGTTTTAATTCAACACAAATTTCATGATAAATTCGTTCAAATTCTTTTTGCTGTGTTTGTAATGTTTCTTGAATTTCTTTTAAAATTTCTTTCGGATTATTTTCTAAATATACTTTTGCTGCCTTCCCATATTGTAACATTCTATTGAGTGATGCAACTCGAACTCTGAAAAATTCATCTAAATTATTTGAAAAAATTCCTAAAAAACGAAGTCTTTCGGAAATTGGAACTCCATTATCATTTGCTTCTTGCAATACTCTGGCATTAAATGACAACCAGCTTATATCTCTAATAATTTGTGTTTTCTCTACTTTTCTTTTCATAAAAACAATGCAAATGTACACTTTGCTTATATGAATGAATGTTAAGTTTTATAAACATTGGCTCAGGTAAATAAATAACCCAAATACACTTAACCTAAAAATAACGTCAGTTTAATGAACTATTTCTAATTTTAACTAACAAAAAATAATTATGAAAAAGATATATTTATTTTTATTAGCAATACTATTTTTAAACACTCAAGTGATTGCACAAAAAATTTTCTCTGAAGGTATTATTGTATATGATGTATTTATTAATAATAATGTGAATTCAAATGGGACCTATATTATCACCTTTAAAAGTGGATTTATTAAACGTGAATTAAGAATGAAAAATGGTTTTAACAATGTGACTATTTACAATCAAAAAACAAGCAAAACCATTTCATTTAATCCAAATGATGAGACTAAATATGCGTTAGAAATAACGGAGGATGAATTAAAAGAGAAAAATAGTCGTTATCAAAAAGCTATTTTCAAATCAATTGATCAAACTAAAAAAATAGCTGGTTATCAATGTGATGGTTCAATTGTTACATATGAAAATAAAGATGAAGTTCAATTATACGCAACATCAGAATTAATTTCTCAAAATGAAACTTTTAACAATCTGTTCCCAGGATTTAAAGGGATCCCATTGGAGTATGAAACAATTTCTACAGCTACCAGTAGAATGAAGTTTATTGCCAATTTAATTGAAGTAAAAGTAATTGATTCAAAAGTCTTTATAATTCCAGAAAATTACAAAATTATTACAAAGAAAGAATTATCACAGTTAAAATAAGCAACCTGTAAAGAAAGGGAATTTTACTTTTTTTAAACTTCCAATTCTATTCCCAATAGTTAATAGATGACATCTTTTAACGAATAATATCCAACAATGTATATATAAAATATCCATAAAGTGCTTGTTTAATCAACTTTTATAAAACTTAAAACACAACATTAAAAACTAACAACTAATTCCTATTTTCGCAGTATGAAATACTTAATTGTAGGATTGGGCAATATAGGTGGAGAATACATTGAAACTCGGCATAATATTGGTTTTGATGTAGTAGATGTTTTTGTAAATAAACACAATGCATCATTTAGAAGTGATCGATTGGCTGATGTGGCTGAAGTAAAGTTTAAAGGCAGAACATTAATTGTGATTAAGCCTACAACTTATATGAATTTGAGTGGCAAAGCGATGAAATATTGGCTAGATAAAGAAAAAATAGCGATCGAAAATTCATTGACAATTGTAGATGATTTAGCATTTCCTTTGGATGTTTTAAAACTAAAACCAAGTGGCTCTGATGCTGGCCATAATGGATTAAAAAGTATTCATGAATGTATAGGTACAACCGATTATCCGAAATTGCGTTTTGGAATTGGCAATAACTTTGCAAAAGGCAAACAAGTAGATTTTGTATTGGGAAAATGGAAAGACGACGAGATGGGATTAGTGAATAAAAAAGTAGTAGTTTGCAGCGAAATTATTGAGAATTTTGTAACCATAGGTTTATTAAGAACGATGAACTTATGCAACAATGTAAAATTTGAACATTAACTTTAAATTTAAAACATGAAAATATTTTGTATTGGTCGAAATTATGGTGCACATGCCTTGGAATTAAAAAATGAAATTCCTACTGAACCTGTAGTTTTCATGAAACCAGCCAATGCCCTATTGACCGATAATAAACCATTTTACTACCCTAATATTACAAAAGATTTGCATTATGAATGTGAAATTGTTTTGCGTATTTGTAAAAATGGAAAAGCCATTCAAGAAAAATTTGCTTCAAAATATTATGATGCCATAACAGTAGGCATTGACTTTACAGCTCGTGATTTACAGGAACAACAAAAGAAAAAAGGTTTGCCATGGGAAATAGCAAAAGCGTTCGACCAATCGGCAGTAATAGGAAAATGGATTCCTATTACTGAAGAAGAAAAGAAAAACAATATTCAATTTTCATTATTAAAAAATAATGAATTGGTACAAAATGGGCATACCAATGACGTAATCTTTAATTTTGATAAAATTATCAGTTATGTTAGTCAATATTTTTCATTAAATATGGGTGATATAATTTACACTGGCACTCCAGAAGGTGTGGGCCCAGTGGCTATAGGCGATAAATTACTAGCAAAAATTGGAGATGAAGAATTGCTTCATTTTGAAATAAAATAAAATGGTAAAATCAGTTACACATATCAGAGTTCGCTATGCAGAAGTTGACCAAATGGGCTTTTTACACCATGGTAATTATGCTGCTTATTATGAAGTTGGAAGAGGAGAAATGATTCGGGAAGCCGGCTATCCCTACTCTGAAATGGAGAAAGACGGTATAGTGATGCCTGTTGTAAAAATGAGTGCAAAATTTTTAAGACCTGCTTTGTATGAAGATAATATCAGAGTGGAAACAACCCTAAAAGAATTGTTAGACATTCCTTTCGTGACTTTTCATCATAAATTATTCAATGAAAAAAATGAACTGATTCATACCAGTGAAATTACATTGACTTTTTTTGATCCTAAAATTCAAAAAAGAGTGGCGATGCCCAAACGATTGAGAGACATTTTAGAAAAATCGTTTAAATGATTTGTTTTCATTGCAATATGAAACATCCCTTTATCCCTGCTCAAACAGGGAAGAAAAATGCTTACTTGTTGAAGTTTTCCTTTCTCTTTCTATTTTTTACATTTCTACTTTTCAAACTTCAAGCTCAAACGAAGCAAGCTTTACGATTTGAAATTGATGCAAAGCGACAAGGTGTAGAATTTAATAGTAAAGATGCATTGCCTCGAGGAAGAGAATTTAAACGAATTGACAGCACATATTATGTGGGATGGTTGCTAGAAGGAACTTACAAATATGAACATGCCGCAGATTATTTAGGTTTTAAAGCAGCTGGTGAGCAATTGCAAAAAGCAGCTAATTTAATGTTGAAAGATTTTAAAAAACAGTTGTCTACTCGTACAGGCAATGTAATGGAATATATTCCATTGATGAAATACCATAAAGATTGGGACTATTTGAGTTATTGCTTGATGAATTGTTACAGCAACACAGATGATCAACAAAAACTGTGGGCATTGCTTCAAAATTGTAAAAAACTCAATTTACAAGATGAATTGTATTTAGAATCATACAACTATTTAGCTTGGACTGTTCATCGAAATCGTTTTTACAAATCTGATAAATTTTCTTTTTTAAAAAATTCAATTAAAGAAAATGAAGCTTATGCCAATAAATTATTAGACAGCAGTATTGCCAAAATAAAACGAGATGCGCAATTAAACAAAACCATTTTTTCAATCGATTTTGAGTCTACAAAAATGCCTGGAGTTTGGCATTATAAATCTGTTTTATTTAGCTATCAATTAAATATAGAATCGGCTGCTTACTACTATGAAAAACTAAGAAGCACAATAGCATTTCCTAGAAACAACTTCGCAACGTTTTGTGCCATTCAAGCAAAGTTTAAAGAAGCGGATGAATACTACCAAATCGCCAAATTAGAAGAAACAGGAGACAAACGAATGAAAGAATCTTACTATTATTCGTCTATTATAAATGCCTACAAAGGCATGCCCAAAAGTGGCATTATTGAACTAAAAGAAGTTATTAAAGCCAATGGATCTACTCCTGGATTTGGCTGGTACAATATCGCATTGACCAGAGATTTATTGTACGATGGTCAGATAGAAACTGCTAAACGATATGCGTTGAAAGCTGCCCAATTTAAAGAGATTCACATAGGCACCACGTTAGGACAAAGCCATTATGATTTTTCTGTTGCCTTGATGAATTTAATCATTAAAATTAAAGAAATTGAGCGTTTAAAATTTTTAGACAAAAATTGGTATTTTTCACCCAACACGCTTGGCTTAATAGCACAAAAAACGATTGAAAAATACGGATTGCAATTTTTAATTATCAATCAATTTGCAACCAATCCTGAACGAGACAATGTGATATATAAAATTTTCTCAACAGAAAGTACAATTTCCTTCGATGAAGTTTGG
>CANHJA010000069.1 GCA_947460795.1 Bacteroidota bacterium
ATGCATGGATTTTTATGGAATTTACATGAAGATCATCATGTAGGGAAACCTGGTTTTTTTGAAAAAAATGATTCCTTTTTTTTAATATTCGCCATTCCTGGTTCTTTGTGTTCTATATATGGAGCTTTGCATAATTATAGTTTTGTATTTTTTATTGGTTTGGGAATTACTTTATATGGTTTGGCTTATTTTTTAGTTCATGAAATATTTATTCATCAACGATTTAAAGTTTTCAAAAATGCAAATAACACCTATTTACTTGCTCTCAGAAGAGCCCACAAAATACATCACAAACATTTAGGTAAAGAAGATGGAGAATGCTTTGGAATGTTAATTGTACCTTTCAAATATTTTGTTGAAGCTAGAAAATTGGCTAAAAACAAATCATAACATCGATGCAACATCTCTATTTTTACATATTATTTTTTTCAGTTTTATTCCCATTTATTTTTAGCTTTCATCCTAAAATAGCTTTTTATAAAACTTGGAAATATCTATTTCCTGCAATGTTAATTACAGCTTTTGTATTTGTTGCTTGGGATATTTATTTTACGAAAGAAAAAGTTTGGGGATTCAACAAAGAATATATTTTAAACATTTATTTTTTCAACCTTCCAATTGAGGAAGTCTTATTTTTTCTTTGCATCCCTTTTTCGAGTATTTTCATTTATCATATTATAGAACAATTTCCTTCAACTAATTTAATTACGAAATCACACAATAAGATCACCTTTTTTTTATTGCTATTTTTATTGATTTTAGGCATTTTCAATATACAAAAAGCCTATACAGCTACTACGTTTATTTCTTTATTTTTATTTTTAGGCATTTTAAAATTTGTTTTTAATGCACCTTACTTAGGTAAATTTTATTATGCTTACTTGTATATTTTAATTCCTTTTTTAATTGTAAATGGTATTTTAACCGGAAGTTTTATTAAGGATGAAGTAGTATGGTATGACGACCTAGAAAACTTAGGCTTACGAATATTTACCATTCCTATTGAAGATGCTTTTTATGGCATGCTTCTTTTAATTTTGAGTATTAGTATTTATGAATATTTGAGAAATAAGAAATTTTATTAACGGAGTAAATTGATATCGCCCGAAATAATTTTATCTTCTTTGCTATCAAAACAGTTCGTTTTTATTAAATAATAATACGTGCCTATATCACAAGTATTCCCGTTAAATTCACCATCCCAATATTTATTCATATTATTTGTTTCAAATACTTTTTGTCCATATCGATTGAATACTTGAAAAATATATTTATCAAATTTAACTTGATTAAACGTTGGCTTAAATACATCATTTTTACCATCCCCATTTGGACTAAATGCATTGGGAACAAAAATTGAACCGCAACAATTGACATAATAAAGCGTAACCGAATCATAATTTACACAGTTATTTGCATCAACCCCTTTTAAATAAACAGTAATTGGAGTTCTTTCAATTGAGTAATTTATAGGATTTTGACTTCCTATTAAACGATTCATATCTGGTGTATACCAATAATAATTAGTTGCGCCTGTAGCAGATAATTGTATGGTATCATATTTACATAATTCTCTATTCGTGAATGACAATGATACATTGGGCAATAATTTCATGTCCACATTTATCGTATCTTTCGCATAACAATAATAATCATTGGTTACACGTACTATATATTGTCCAGTATTATAAATTGTAATTCGATCGGTTGTATCACCTGTATTCCATAAATAATTTTTGAATTTTTTTACAAAAAGTAAAACTGAATCCCCTTGACAAAAAGTTGTATCTCCTAAAATTCTTGGATTCAAATTATTAGTAAATTTCAAAGTGGTTCTTTTAACAGAATCGCAACCATAAATTGTGCTGAAGGTATCTTTATAAATTCCGTTTGTAGATTGCCATGCTTTGCCAACAAAAAGAGAATCTCCAATACATAAATTTATTGCCGTATCTACAACATATATTGGATGAACAATGATATTTAAAGTAAGTACACTGTCACATCCTAGTGAGTTTGTAAATGTATCAATAAACGTACCGGATGTGGAATGTCCTAAATAAGTTTCACCTGAACACATTTCATAATTGTATGTAAAACTTGAATTTTTCTTTACAAACAATTTCAATGTGCGCGTGCTATCACAACCATTGCTGTTAATAAAATTATCTACATAAATTCCAGTAGTTGTATAACCAAATTTATTTTGACCTTCACAAATAGTATCTAAAATAGTACTCGCTGTTGGCACATTTACAATTAAATTAATTTTTCTTATACTGTCGCATCCATTCGCATTGACAAATGTATCTAAATATGTTCCGGTAGTATTGTAGCCTAAATAAGTTGTTGGGAAACAAACAGATTGATTGATAGTTGAATAGGTAATTGGTTTTACTATAAGCGTCAATTTCCTTACGCTATCGCAACCATTGATATTTAAAAATGAATCAATGTGAATTCCTGCGGTGGTATAACCTAAATAGCTTTGACCCTGACAAATTGTTTGAGTTAAATTTGTGGTTGATTGTGGATTTACAGTTAAATTAATGGTTCGTATGCTATCACATCCATTGCTATTTTGCAGGGTATCTTTATATGTACCCGCATTTGTATATCCTAGATAATTTTGTCCTTGACAAATCGATTTGTTTATTGTAGAAGTTAAATAGGGAGTAACTGTTAAATTGAGTATTCGAATGCTATCACAACCAAAAATCGTTTGAAAAGTATCAGAATAAATGCCTGCTGTATTGTATCCCATATAGCTTTGACCTTGACAAATAATCTTAGAAACTGAATTTGTATAAGTAGGATTTACTACTAGATTGATTGTTCGTATGCTGTCACAATTATACATATTCTGGAACGTATCTTTATAAATTCCTGTTGAAGTATACCCTAAAAAATTTTGACCTAAGCAAATGGATTTATTAATTATCGTATCTTTTCGAGGACGAATAGTTAAATTAATTGTTCTTTTGGTTTTACAACCAACTGAATTTGTGAGTGTATCAATATAGGTTCCAGATGTGTTGTACCCTAAATAATTTTGACCAAAACAAAGGGTTTGATTGATAATTGATGTCAAAATAGGATTCACAGTTAAAACTAATGTTCTAATACTATCACAACCATTACTGTTTACTAATGTATCAATGTAAGTGCCAGAATTGCTATAACCTAAAAAACTTTGTCCATAACAAATAGACTGATTTGTTGTAGAATTGGTTTTTGGTTTCACTGTTAGATTCACAGTTAGAATACTATCACAACCATTTACATTTTGAAATGTATCAATGTAAGTACCTGTTAAAAAATGATTTAAAAAAGTATCCCCCTGGCAAATCGTTTGATTAATAGAAGTAAGTGAAATTTGATTGACAATTAAATTAATTTTTCTTATGCTGTCGCAACCTCTGCTATTTTGAAATGTATCAATAAAACTTCCCGTAATTGAGTAGCCTAAAAAAGATTCTCCGGTACAAATCGTTTTATTAATTATAGTATCACTTTCAGGCAATACCACTAAATGCAATGTCCTAAAGCTATCACAACCATTTGTTCCTTGTAACGTATCAATAAATGTTCCTGAGGTTGTATAGCCTAAAGAAGATTGATTATAACAAACAGTATCATATAAATTACTAAAAGTAGGATTGGTAATAATAAAACTACCCGATAAAGTATCGGAGCATCCATATCCAGGAAATGGAGTTAATACAAGATGATAACTGGTATTAGATGCTGGGGTATTGATTACAACATTTTGACCATTTGCCAAAATATTTACATAATTTGAATCATACCAAGTATATGTTTGAAAACCTGGAGGTGCATTTAAATTTTGTGTGGGTTGATTGCTACAAACTACATTTGAAATTTGAAATAATGCACAAGCTAAATCAATGTATCCATAACCATAATGAGCCCCTTGATCACAATCTCCTGTTGCAAAACTCACAATAACTGTTTTGCCAGCCATTCCTGATAAATCCAAACTGGCAGTGGCCCATGAACGATAACATTTCCCACTAACACAAGTAAAACCTGGCAAATTAGAACCTGCTACATACGTATACTCTGTACATGGAACGGGAAGATTGGTGGCCGAGTCATACGCTTTTACTTCAAATCGTGGTTGATCTGCAGGAGTATGTCCCGGATCTTGAAACACTACTGCATATCTATAAATTAAACTATAGTTATTTACTCCGGCTGGCACTTGCACATTATAGGTGGCTCTTTCTGCTTGTGAACCAGTAGATGTATTTCCTAATTTCAACGAGTAATTTCCACCTCCTGGGGCTAATACAGGGAATCCTCCTATCGGATCTAATGCAGGCCCACTTGTCAGTGTATGCCTTCCAACAGCCTGTCCTGCTGTTGGTGTAGAAATTGGACAACAACTTCCCCTAAAAAATTTCCAATAGCCATAGTTCCCATTTTCAAAATCAATATTGGGTGGGCAATAAACAGCCTGTGACTTTGACAATTGAAAAATAAATAGAAATAGAATGGAGAGTGTAAATTTCATTTTCATTTATTTTAGATTTTCTACTGCAATATTTTTAAATTTTCCTTCTATAGTTTTGTCATCTGCAATTATATAAAATTTTGCATCCATTTTCCCATCTTCTAATTTCAACAGCTTGATGATTCCATTGGGAGTTTCTTTCAATGCCAATGAATTCAATGTTGCTAATTTTCCGTATTCATCATACCAATTAGCTTGAATGTAACTGGAGCAGTCTTTATTTTTTTTAGTATCGCATGCATTAAAACGATAGTTTTCAATTTCTTTTCCAACAATACAAATTTTCATTTGATCATATAAATTAGCTTTATTTTTTGAAGGGACAGAAATATTGACCGTGATCATCCCTTTAGCATAGAATGCCTTAATAGACACTTCGGGTGTTAATTGTTCATAATGGTAGTTCGTGCCATTAAAAAAAAAGGAAGATTCCTGGCTGTAAGCTGAAAAATAAAATAAATTGATTAGAAGAAATAATAAATATCTCATATTTTGTAAAATAAACTCAAATGTACGTTAAATATTCTATTAGATTGTTTATCAACTCTTTATTTGATTGAAAATTACTATAACATATAACAATCATTAAAAAAGCCGTTTCAAATGAAACGGCTTTTATTTTTATTATAAGAATATACTATTCTTCATCATCAAATTGAAGTAACTCACGAGAGTTTTGTAAGATTTCATATTCATCTTTACTACCTACAATTACATTATCAAAGTCTTTCATACCTGTACCTGCAGGAATTAAGTTACCTGTGATAACGTTTTCTTTCAAGCCCCACATAAAGTCAGTTTTACCTGCAATTGCAGCTTGACTTAATACTTTTGTAGTTTCTTGGAATGATGCAGCTGAAATCCATGAGAACGTACCCAATGACGCTTTCGTAATCCCTAATAAATTAGGACTAGAAGTAGCCGGTTGTGCATTTCTATATTGAACTAACGTTTTGTCGTTTCTACGCAACAATGAATTTTCTTCTCTTATTTCACGTAAATTAGAAATTTGTCCAGCATGTAATTTTTCTGAATTGCCAGCATCTGTAACAACTACTTTATCAAAAATCCAATCATTTTCATCTTGGAATTCTAATTTATCTACGATATCTCCTTCAAGGAATTTAGTATCTCCAGCATCTTCAATGGTTACTTTACGCATCATTTGGCGAACAATCACCTCAACGTGTTTATCATTGATTTTCACCCCTTGTAATCGATATACTTCTTGAATTTCATTCACCAAGTACTCTTGAACAGCAAATGGCCCTTTAATTGATAAGATGTCTGAAGGCGTTATAGAACCATCACTTAATGGTGTTCCTGCTTTGATAAAATCACCTTCTTGAACAATGATATGTTTACTTAATGGAACTAGATATTTCTTGATAATGCCATCTTTACTTTCGATGTTAATTTCACGATTTCCACGTTTTACACCACCAAATGAAACCACCCCATCAATTTCTGCTACTACAGCAGGGTTTGAAGGATTACGTGCTTCAAATAATTCCGTTACACGAGGTAAACCTCCAGTAATATCTCGAGAACGACCCATTACACGAGGAATTTTCACCAAAATATGACCACTTTGAATCGTATCTCCATCATTGATGATTAAATGCGATCCTACTGGAATATTATACATTTTGTTTTCTTTTCCTTCAATAATGATGGTAGGAATTTTTGTTCTATCTTTTGTTTCAATGATTACTTTTTCACGCAAACCTGATTGCTCATCCACCTCTTCTCTGAAGGTTATACCTTCAATTACATTTTCAAAACGAACTTTACCAGCGATTTCAGCAATAATCACGGCATTGAAAGGATCCCAGCTACAAATCTCGTCTCCTTTTTTCAATTTTTGACCGTTTTTCACATTCAATGTAGCACCATAAGGTATTTCACTAGATACTAATACTACTCCTTCGTCGTTTACAATTCTCATTTCTCCCATACGAGTGATTACGATAACTGTTTCTTCTCCTGCTTTGTTTGTATATTTTGTAGTTCTAACGCTGTCAAATTCAATTTTACCATCAAATTTAGCAGACATGTGTGAGTCAATCGCTGAAGACGATGCAGCACCTCCCACGTGGAAAGTACGTAAAGTTAACTGTGTACCAGGCTCACCAATTGATTGTGCAGCTATGATACCTACAGCATCTCCTTTTTGCGCCATTTTGCCATTGGCTAAATTTAAGCCATAGCATTTTGAACATACTCCACGTTTACTTTCGCAAGTTAATACTGAACGAATTTCTACTGTATCGATGTCTGCTTTTTCAATAGCATCTGCAATGTCAATCGTAATTTCTTGACCCGCTTCAGCTAATAAATTACCTTGATAATCCGTTACATCATGTAAAGATGTACGTCCTACTATTCTATCAAATAATGATTCTACAATATCTTCATTTTCTTTTAAAGCAGATGTTGCAATCCCTCTTAAAGTACCACAATCTTCTTCACGAATAATTACATCTTGTGTTACATCCACTAAACGACGTGTAAGGTAACCAGCATCAGCCGTTTTCAAGGCGGTATCCGCTAACCCTTTACGAGCACCATGGGTAGAGATGAAATACTCCAATACATTCAATCCATCTTTGAAATTAGATAAGATTGGATTTTCAATAATCTCAGAACCTGTACTTCCTGATTTACGTGGTTTAGCCATCAATCCTCTGATACCAGACAACTGTTTAATTTGTTGTTTACTACCACGAGCTCCAGAATCTAGCATCATATAAACTGAGTTAAACCCTTGTTTATCGGCAGCCATTTCTTTAATCAACGTCTCAGTAACTTTTGTATCGGCACGAGACCAAATATCGATTATTTGATTATAACGCTCATTGTTTGTAATCAATCCCATGTTGTAGTTATCCCAAACTTCATCAACCTCACCTTTGGCAGTTTCCAACATTTTAGCTTTTAAATCTGGAATAATTAAATCCTCAGGGTTAAATGACAATCCTCCTTTGAAGGCGGTTCTAAATCCTAATGTTTTAATATCATCCAAAAACTTAACCGTTGTAGGGATATCAGTGTATTTGATAACATCTCCAATGATTGTTCTTAAGGATTTTTTTGTTAATAATTCATTGATGAATCCTACTTTTTCTGGAGTGTTGATATTGAATAAAACACGTCCTACTGTAGTATCAATTAGTTTATTTACAATTGTACCATCTGCTTCACGAACATTTGCTTTCACTTTAATCCAAGCATGTAAATCTGCTTTTCCTTCGTTGTTTGCAATTACTACCTCTTCTGCACTGTAGAAACATAAACCTTCTCCTTTAATAGGATCGTTTGGTAAATTTTTCTTCCCTTTAGAAATATAATACAATCCTAAAACCATGTCCTGAGAAGGAAGAGTAATTGGTGTACCATTTTGTGGATTCAAGATATTGTGTGAAGCCAACATTAATAATTGTGCCTCCAAAATTGCTGCATTACTCAATGGTAAATGCACCGCCATTTGGTCACCATCAAAATCCGCATTGAACGAAGAACAAACTAAAGGATGCAATTGAATTGCTTTTCCTTCAATTAATTTGGGTTGGAATGCTTGAATTGATAAACGGTGTAAGGTTGGGGCACGATTTAATAAAATCGGATGACCTTTTAATATATTTTCTAAGATATCCCAAACAACAGCTTCTTTTTTCTCTACTAATTTCTTAGCTGATTTAACTGTTTTTACGATTCCTCTTTCAATTAATTTACGAATAATAAATGGTTTGAAAAGCTCAGCAGCCATGTCTTTTGGCAATCCGCACTCATGCAATTTCATTTCTGGACCTACTACGATAACCGAACGACCTGAGTAGTCAACACGTTTACCTAACAAGTTTTGACGGAAACGACCTTGTTTACCTTTTAACACATCTGATAATGATTTCAACGCACGACCACCCTCTGCTTTTACTGCATTTGATTTACGTGAGTTGTCCATCAAACTATCGATGGCTTCTTGCAACATACGTTTTTCATTGCGTAAGATTACTTCTGGTGCTTTGATCTCTAATAAACGCTTTAAACGGTTGTTACGAATAATAACACGACGATATAAATCATTTAAATCTGAAGAGGCAAAACGACCTCCATCTAAAGGAACCAATGGGCGTAATTCTGGTGGGATAACAGGTACATATTGCATTACCATCCACTCAGGTTTATTTTCAATGTGAGAATTTGCTTCTCTGAATGCCTCTACCACACTCAAACGTTTTAAAGCCTCAGCTTTACGTTGTTGTGATGTTTCAAATGCTGCTGCATTGCGTAACTCATAAGACAATTTGTCTAAATCAATACGAGACAATAACATTTGTACAGCCTCAGCACCCATTTTAGCGATGAATTTATTTGGATCATCATCACTTAATAATTGGTTCTCCTTCGGCAATTTCTCTAATATATCTAAATACTCATCTTCAGTTAATAAAGAGATGAATGTATCTTCTTTTTCTTTCAATGCTAAGGTAGAACGAATCATTGCATCCGCTTCTCCAGCATTGATAACTACAAAACGCTCGTAATAAACAATCATTTCTAATTTCTTAGATCCTGTTCCTAACAAGTACCCAATTTTATTAGGCAATGATTTAAAATACCAAATATGAACCACAGGAACTACCAATTTGATATGTCCCATTCTTTCACGACGAACTTTTTTCTCTGTAACCTCTACTCCACAACGATCACAAACAATTCCTTTGTAACGAATACGCTTGTATTTTCCACAATAACACTCATAATCTTTGGTTGGCCCAAATATTTTTTCACAAAATAAACCATCTCTTTCTGGCTTATAAGTTCTGTAATTGATTGTTTCTGGCTTTAAAATTTCCCCAAAACTTCTATTTAAAATAGAGTCTGGCGATGCCAAGGTAATCGTTATTTTATTAAACGATGGTCTTGTTTTGTTCTCTTTTTTGAAACTCATTTGTTTACTTTTATGTTTTAAAATGGATGGGTATAAATACAAAAACATGACTGAATTTTGATGTTGATTTTTTATTTAAAAACCAAGTTACAAAACTCTGAAAGTCATGATACATCTACATTTCGCTTACATTCATTTTGATACACTTTTCGTGCAACCAAGACCATTAGTTGATGAATTGTAAACTAATATCGGTGTATAATTTATATAAATCCACAGAAATTAGGACGCAAAAGTAAGGTTTTAATGCCATTTAAACGAAAAGAAATGAAATATTTTTTTATACAGCAGAATCTTAAGTCAGGATCGTCAAATAAAAAAATCTAAAGTTTCAACCTACAACTCACAACTCACAACTATATTTGCAGAATCATGAATAAAGAGATTGTTGTTAGTGGAATACGCTCTACTGGAAATTTACATTTAGGGAATTATTTTGGTGCAATGCGCAATTACGTTAAGATGCAGGATGAATTTCCATGTTACTTTTTTGTGGCGGATTATCATTCATTAACAACACATCCTGATCCATTGCAACTGAAACCCAATGTGCATAAAGTTTTAGCAGAAAACATTGCTTGTGGTTTAGATCCAAACAAAGTTACATTATATGTGCAAAGCGATGTTCCTGAAATTCCCGAATTGTATTTAATGTTGAATATGATGGCTTATAAAGGCGAGTTAGAAAAAACAGCTTCGTTTAAAGACAAAGCGCGTAGCCAGCCAGACAACATCAATGCGGGTTTGCTTACTTACCCAACTTTAATGGCAGCAGATATTTTAATTCACAAAGCCAAATATGTTCCCGTAGGAAAAGATCAAGAACAACATTTAGAAATGGCTAGAAATTTCGCTCAACGTTTTAACCATCGATATGGGGAAATGTTCCCTGAGCCCTATCCATTTAATTTTGGAAATGAATTAATAAAAATTCCAAGCTTGGATGGCAATGGCAAAATGAGTAAAAGTGAAAATGAAAACGCAACCCTTTATCTTTCTGATTCGGATGAAGTGATTCGTAAAAAAGTAATGAAAGCCAAAACAGACCAAGGTCCTACAGAACCAAACATGGTCATGCCC
>CANHJA010000070.1 GCA_947460795.1 Bacteroidota bacterium
AAATGCCATGAATTATTTCAACCAGAAAGCAGAAATATTGCCAGTTGGATGAAAGTAATGAAAAGGATGTCGAAAGAAGCTAAATTAAGTGAGCAACAGTACAAATTAGTGAGTGTTTATTTGAATTCACAAGCCAAAAATTAATCATTTCTATATCTAACAATATGAAAAAAATAATATTTACGGTATTGATTTTTTTAGGAATTATATTGGTTGCAAAATCATCTTCCAATGCTATTGATCATGCAATAAAACAAAATGAAATTGACACGTTGTTATTTAGTAACCAAAATATTGAAAGTCAGTTGAATGTAATTGGAAACTTGAAAACCATTGAAAATATAACTAAGGGCGAAGCCATTTATTCTTCAAATTGTGCTCGATGCCACAATCTCTTCACACCTGAAAATAAAAATATAAATACATGGTTGAATGTGATGAAACGCATGGCGCCATTAGCAGGTCTTTCGGATGAAAATTATAAACTTGTTTGCGTTTATTTAAATTCCAAAGCAACTTTAAAAGAAAATTTAAGTGATTCAACTAAGAAGGAAAAATATATTTTTAATTCTCAGCAATGGTAAGCATTTAGATTTGAGTTAAGAGATTATGAGATTTGAGGTGTAAATTTTTTCTCATAAAATGAAATCGTGATGGATCAATTATCCTTCATTATAAAAACTTAACAAAGCGCCTACATAAGCATTTTCCCAGCCAAAGCAAATGTCATCATAGGCTTCATCAGGAATGTTTGTATGCCTGATTTCAAGTGAAGTATTCTTCTTGTCTTCATGCAGTTTAATAGTAACAATAGAAGCTTCTTCTTGGTCACCAAAATACCATTCTTGCACAATTTTTTTGTTGGGTTCAAATTCTAAATTCATGCCACAAATGCTTCCATCCCATAATTCGAATTCGGTGTTTGGTTCCGTACTCATGATTGCATTTTCTCCACTCCATAATTTTATGGTGTGTGCATTTACCAGTGCTGCATACAAAATTTCCGGCTCTACTGGTATGGTATAATAATTTTTAAAATTCTTCATTTAGTTTTTAATAATTTTTGTAGAATATGTTTTTTCAGAAGTGGTTAATAATAAAATATATTCACCTTTTGCCATGTTATTTAATGCTGAAGATGTAAAAGAATTTAAATATTTTTTGTTGTCTTTATACACGCATTTTCCTTGCATGTCATACACCGAGTAATAAAATTCTTTGATGTTATTATTAAAACAGGTTACCGTAAATTCTCCTTGAGTAGGATTGGGAAATGTTGTAAATTGATATTCAATATGCTTAATATCTGATGTACCTAAGGCAATATTGTATGCACTGCAAAAATTAGGAATTCCATAACCTGTAGTATTATTTGGATTTAAATATTGACCGCTAGACATTTTTACCAGCTGGCGAATTTCCCAATTGGTTTTGGTAGGCAAAGCTTGCCACAAACAAGCAATCGCACCACACATAATAGGGCTTGCAAAGGATGATCCATTTGAAGAACCAACCAAGCAATTTCCACCAATTAGAGCAGTACCTTTCCCAAGTGCACATCCATCTGGTTTTATTTGTCCTGAGAAATTAGGTCCATATCCACTGCTTGCCCAAATGCCAGAACCATCTACAGAACCTACGCTAAAAGCACTATCAGCATCGGCAGGAGTTAACATATAGTGCCAAGCTGCAGCACCTTCATTTCCTTGAGCTTGTACCAAAATGATTCCTTTGGAGACTAATTTATTAGCTGCTTTGGCGATGAGTGTTTTACTCCCAGTTAAATCGGCATATTTATAAGAAGACGTATTCGTAAAAGGCGCATCAAAATTATTGTATCCCAATGAAGAATTTACCAAATAAACACCGATGCTATCAGCACGTTCAGCTGCCGAAAGCCAATTGTCTTCTTCTATAGGTTGCTCAGAATAGTTGTCTTCAGTATTGTATAAATAATAATTTCCATAAGGTGAAGTGCCAATATTTACAGAAGGGATTAAACTGGCCATGCAGCCTAACACATTCATTCCATGTTCATTATTAATTGCCTGAGAAAAAACATAATTTGTATCTTTTACAAAATTATAAACGTCTTTAATTCTATTTTGTAAGCGTAAACTATCAAATGCACTGCAAACATCCGTATATCTAAAATTAACGTCAAATACAGCAATGTCCATATCTTCACCTCTATAACCTAAATCATGCAAGCAATCTAGCCCAAGCATATTTACTTGCTGAAATGTCAATCCATAGTAAGCTGAAGTACCCGTTGTTTTATTTGAGGTCACCACTTCGTTGTCAAACTTAGAATTGTTTACTTGCGTATTTTTGAAATTTCCATTATTGTATCGAGCAATTAATTTTACACTTTCTACCATCGGCAATGTGCTACATTCTGCGCCTTTCAATGAATCAAATGTAATTACTACAACCTGATTAAACCATTTAGAAACATTATGTACTTTTACTGCATTTGATTTTGCAACCACGGAATCAATGTATGATTTCACTACAGGCAAGTCAGAACTGTCTAACATTATATTTTGTTTGGCTCTTCGCAACAATGCTTTGGGAGATAGATATTGCAACGAATCGGCAAAAGTTAATGTGCCATTTTTGTTTTTAAATGTAACTCGGTAAGCATAAGCTGGTCCTGCATTTGACAAGTTACAGAATGCCATAATTAAAACCAATAAAATAGCAATTTTTTGAAACATAATTTTTTGTTTTAAAGGATAAAGTTAATGTCTTTTTTCAAAATGAGCTTTAGATTTTTTAAGGCATACACTGGGCTGGCCATTAGATTTGAATTTTAAAGAAATTGTCGGCAACGTCATTTTTTTCAATTTTTTATTTCACTCAATTTGAGTTTTAAATCGTTTTTAATTTTGAATTAAAAAGCAAGAACTAAAAACTCTCGATTATCTTTGTATTCTAAAAAAATAATATAAAAAATGGCCAGTGCTCGAAGTGAACGAATGAAAAAACAAAATGATTTGCAAGACATGCCAAAAGCAAAGCTCAATGCAGAAAATTTTAAAAAAGGCGCACGATTATTTGATTATTTAGGAAAGCAAAAATGGACTTTTGCTATCGGACTTATTTTTCTTGTATTGTCGGCTGGTGTAGGATTGTTATTTCCGATGATGAGTGGGAAAATGTTTGGCATGTTAGGTGCTTCAGACAAAACACAAATGATTGAAAATTTAAAAAAATTAGACAATATTGGGTTCACTCTTTTACTCATTTTGGTAGTGCAAGGTTTTTTTAGTTTTGGTAGGGTTTTTATGTTTACAAGAGTAACAGAATCTCTATTGGAATCCCTACGAAACAAAGCTTTTGAGCGATTGATAAAAAAACCAATGTCGTTTTTTAGTAAAAATCAATCAGGGGAATTAAGCAGTCGATTGGCAACCGATTTAAATGTAATTTCTGAAGCATTTACAATGAATATTGCAGAAGTAATTCGTCAAAGTATTGTTGGTATTGGAGGCTTAATTATTATCATGACCAGCACCAATTTCGCGGTGTCAAAATGGTTTTTAATCATTATTCCACCACTCAGTGTTTTGGCCATTTTATTTGCACGAAAAATTAGAAATTACAGCAAACAATTTCAAGATAAAATTGCCGATGCGAATGTGATTGTGAGCGAAAGTATTACTGGTGTTACCAATGTAAAATCTTTTACAAACGAGGCATATGAAATTAATCGATATGAAAAACAAACAAGTGATATAAAACGTTTTGGTTTGTTGTATGGTACATTCAGAGGTGCTTTTTTTGCCTTTGTGATTACATGTATTTTTGGAGCTATATTTTTTATGTTATATAAGATGCTTCAATTAAATGCACAAGGAATAATTTCTGGTGAAGAGTTCGGAAAATTTATGATGTTGGCTTTATTTGTAAGTGGAAGTTTGGGTGGTTTGCCAGAGCAAATTGCTAGTATACAAAGGGCATTGGGTGCAACAGATAGAGTGTTTGAAATTATTGATGAAGATGTAGAAAATGTATTGGCACAAAATCAAATAGCAATTCAACCACAAGGAAAAATAGAACTACAAAAAATTAATTTCAGTTATCCAAGTCGTGAAAATTTTGAAGTATTGAAAGATATTTCTTTTACAGCTAATGCTGGCGAAACTGTTGCTTTGGTGGGTAGTAGTGGCAGTGGAAAAAGTACCATTGCTAATTTGATACTTCGTTTTTATAATCCGATTAAAGGGCAAATTTTGTTTGATGGACAAAATATTGATGAGATAGATTTGACCTTACTTCGTCAACAAATTGCATATGTGCCACAAGAAGTTATTTTGTTTGCCGGAACCATTGCTGAAAATATTGCTTACGGCAAAGTAGGAGCTACACAACAAGAAATTGAAGAGGCTGCAAAAAAAGCCAACGCTTTTGATTTTATTAATACATTTCCTGAAAAATGGAATACGTTGGTGGGCGAGCGTGGCATTCAATTAAGTGGTGGTCAGCGTCAGCGAATAGCGATTGCAAGAGCGGTTTTAAAAAACCCTGCCATTTTAATTTTAGATGAAGCAACGAGTAGCTTAGATAGTGAAAGCGAAGGATTGGTTCAAGATGCATTGGATAAATTAATGCAAGGTCGAACCAGTATTGTAATCGCACATCGCTTGAGCACAATCAAAGAAGCCAATAAAATTGTGGTCTTACATCAGGGGGTAATTGTTGAAGAAGGTACGCATCAAGAATTACTAGAAATTGAAAATGGATTTTATGTAAAATTAAGTAAGATGCAAATGAATGCCTCTTAGTTATTAATCAATCTTCTTCCTAAATAATAATTCATATCAACAGCATTTTTAAGCTAAAGAATATGAATAGAGAACTTTATTCAATATCTTTGAAATATGATACAATTTTTCAAGAAATTGCTTTTAGGGAAAGTGTCCTTGAAGGATAAACCTAAAATAGATCCTATTCAAAAACGATTGCTAAATATAAAATCAATATGGAATAATGACCATCAGGATGATAATGGGATTGAAAAAATTGTTCGGCTTTTTTTATCCATTTCTCAATTGGTATTTCCCGGTGTGTACATAAAATATTTGCTTTACAAAACCAAGTTTGAGTGGCAAGATCTCGCGATGGATATTTATATTTTAGCAAAATTGTTTTTCCCGTTTTTTGTTTTGGTATATCAATGGCAACACATAACCGTATTGATTGCGCTGATTGTTTATTTTTTGGCTGAAACAATTTTATATATACCTACACTTATTTTTGCTTCTGATATGCTTTCAAAGCCTCGTTCTTACAAACGTTCGATGCTATTGTTATTTTTCAATTATATCGAAATTGTGATTGCATTTGGAGTGCTTTATTCTTGTGGAAATAATATGAATATTCCTTTCATAACATGGTACGATCCAATTTATTTTAGTGTTGTAACTTCTAGTTCCATTGGCTTTGGCGACTACTATCCTGTAACTACGTTTGCAAAAATGTTGGTTAGCATTCAAGCGTTATTTTTCTTAACGTTTGTGGTTTTATTTTTAAATTTCTTTTCTACTAAAATGAAATCGAAAGGATATTTTGACCATGAAAACATTCATTAAATCAAATTCTTTATTTTAAGTCAATTTCTTCAATTTGAATTTTACTTCCATGAAAAATTTTTGAGGTATTCTCAAAGTTTTCTGTGTATTCAGTTACATAAAAAATAGATGGATTTATTTTTTCTGTGACTAGTAAATTTTTTTCACTTAAATAGCTTTTCACTCTATTAGCCATGGGTAAGGCGTTATCTAAAATATCTTTTGATTGATGAAAGTAATTATTTACTTCGTTTTTTATTAAAGGATAGTGAGTGCAAGCTAATAAAATCGCTTCTTTGTCGTTGAATTGTTCATTTTTCAAATATTCATCCAATATGGCTTTAGAAACCTCATTGTTTATAAAACCTTGTTCAATCATTGGCGCTAAAAGGGGCGTTGCTAATTGAAAAATTTCTACTTCACTGCCATATTCTCTAAACAATGTTTCATAAATGTTTGAGTTAATGGTTCCCTGAGTCCCTATAATGCCTATTTTTTTATATTTTTTTTCAATGATAGACAAAATAATGGGTCTAATAACACCCATAATTTCAACTTGCTCCCAAAAAATGGAACGTAAATAGGATGATGCTACCGAGGAAGCGGTGTTGCAAGCAATGACAATTAATTTTACATTTTTTGATAATAAAAAAGCTACAATTTGTTTGCAGTATTGACGAATATGTTCAGGACTTTTATCACCATAGGGCATATGTTGTGTATCGCCAACATAAATAAGTTGCTCATTTGGCAAAAGCTCTTCTATTGCTTTCGCTACCGTTAAGCCGCCAATTCCTGAATCAAAAATGCCAATGGGTTGTGTGTTTTTCATGATGAAGAAACAAATATAATGCGAAATAAGACCAAAATGGTTTTCAATGCAGCTAAATACAACATATTATTTTACCAAAATGTTAATTCAATTTTTATTTATATATTCGCAGACTAATAACAATTGATATTTATTTCTTAAAAAAAATTAAAAAAGAAGTAACCCATCATGATAAATTATATACAATATGGACTCAACAATAATGACTGTAGTTGCAGCGGTGGTTGCACTTTTAATAGGATTGCTAGCTGGTAAATCATTTTTTAGTAAAACAAATAATAAAATAGTAGAGGAAGCTAAATTACAAGCGGAAAGAATTAAAAATGAAGCAGAAAAAGTCAAAAACGAAGCAGATAGAATAGCAAAAGATGCGGAAAGACTTTCAAAAGATGCACAAGCCAAAGCGGATACACTGAAGGAAAACAAAATTTTAGAGGCAAAATCACATTTTTTACAACTAAAATCGGAGCACGATAAAACGGTCTTACAAACTACTCAAAAATTAAATGAAGGTGAAAATCGGATTAAACAAAAAGAGAAAGAGTTAGAAGACAAAACAAAATTGGCTCAAAAAGAAATTCAAGAATATGATCAAAAAAAGGTCAATTTAGACAAGCAATTAGAGGTAGTAGCTCGTAAGCAAGAGGCTTTGAGTAAGCAACACGAGGAGCATATTCATAAATTAGAAAAAGTAGCTAATTTATCTGCTGAAGATGCTAGAACAGAGTTAATTGAAGCAATTAAAGATGAGGCAAAATCAAAAGCATCTTCTTATGTTCAAGAAATTATTGAAGAATCGAAGCTAAAAGCAAACAAAGAAGCAAAGAAAATTATCATTCAAACCATTCAACGTACGGCAGCTGAAACAGCCATTGAGAATGCAATCACTGTGTTTCATTTAGAAAGTGATGATATTAAAGGGCAAATTATTGGTCGTGAGGGAAGAAATATTCGTGCTATTGAAGCGGCTACTGGGGTTGATTTAGTGGTAGATGACACGCCTGAGGCAATAATTTTAAGCAGTTTTGATCCTATACGAAGAGAAATCGCTCGTTTGTCATTACAGAAATTAGTACAAGATGGCCGTATGCACCCTGCCAGAATTGAAGAGGTAGTTGAAAAAACTAAAAAAGCCATTGGAGACCAAATTATGGAAATTGGTGAAAGAACTGCTATTGAATTGGGTGTTCATGGGTTACACAAAGAATTGATTAGAATGGTTGGTCGGATGCGTTTCCGTTCATCTTATGGTCAAAATTTATTAATGCATAGTCGTGAAACTGCTAATTTATGTGGTATTATGGCTGCAGAGCTTGGATTAAATCCTAAATTAGCGAAACGTGCTGGATTATTACATGATATAGGAAAAGTTCCTGATGAGGAAACAGAATTGTCACATGCATTATTGGGCGCAAAATTAGCTGAAAAATATGGTGAACATCCATCGGTTGTAAATGCAATTGGTGCTCATCATGATGAAATGGAAATGAGTTATGTTATTTCGCCAATCATTCAAGCTTGTGATGCGATCAGTGGTGCTCGTCCGGGTGCTCGCCGAGAAATTATGGCAAGCTACTTAGAGCGTATCAAAGATTTAGAGAAATTGGCGATGGAATATACTGGCGTTGAAAAAGCATATGCAATTCAAGCTGGTAGAGAGTTACGTGTTATTGTTGAGGCAGATAAAGTAACCGATGCACAAAGTGATTCGTTGTCTTTTGAAATTGCAGATAAAATTCAGAAAGAAATGCAATATCCTGGACAAATAAAAGTGACAGTTATCAGAGAAAAACGAGCGATAAACATTGCCCGATAGTTTTAAACTCCTTGTGAATCAATTAATTTATCTTAATAAAGTATCATTGATAGCATTATATTAATTTTTTATCTCTATTTTTTGTATTTTTTTTAACAATAATAATATCTTTAACATATATTTACAACCTAAATATTTTTACGAATATGAACAGAATTATACGAATCGTTGCAATGTTATTGGTTATAACCAATTTTGCGGTAGCACAAGGAAACAACAGTGGTGAGATTTATGGTCGAATTACTGATGAAAAAGGAGAGTCTTTAGATGCTGCTTCTGTATCTGCTTATCAAGGAGGAGTTTTAAAAGGTGGTAAAAGATCAGATTTAAATGGTAACTACATCATCAAGCCTTTGGCACCAGGTACTTACAACGTAAAAGTTACATTTTTGGGCTATCCAACTCAAGAAATTCAAGGAGTTGTGGTTCGCAGTGAAGGCCGTACGAAGATTGACGTAAAAATGGAAAAAGCAGCGAAAAAAATTGGTGGTGACGATGGAGTTGTTATCAAACAGTTTAAAAATCCATTAATTAGTGAAGACGGTCCTGTGAGAGCGATAGGTAAAAAAGAAATTTTGCAAGGTTCAACAAGAAATGCTTCTGATTTAGCTTCTATGCAAGGAGGAGGATATCAAAGAAAAACAGGAGCTGCTGTTAATTTAGGTGGAGATCGTTCAACAGGAACGATGTATATGATTGATGGGATTATGGTAAGAGGAAGTAGAGCTACAGGTATCCCACAAGGAGGTATTGAAAACTTAGAGGTTTCAACAAATGGTTTATCAGCTAAATTTGGGAATGCTACCGGTGGAGTTATTCAAATTACAACCAGTTCAATCAAAAAAGATATTGGAGGAAATATTTCATTACAACATTCAGTAGAAGGTTATAACAATAATTTGATGTCGGTAGAATTGTCGGGACCATTATTAAAACTTAAACGCGCTGGACAAACTTATAAAAAACCAGTAATTGGATTTGGTTTAAATTTACAAGCAAAATATGATGTAGATGGAAATCCTTTTATTCAAAAATATTATAGAGTAAAACCAAGTAAACTTCAGGAATTGCAAACGAATCCTTTGATGCCTAATCCTAATGGGAATTTAAATTTTGTTAGAACAGGGGAGATGATTACGATGAATGACTTGGAACAAATTAAAGCAAGAGAAAATGGTCAAGTGTTTGCTTTTGATTATGTTGGTAAATTAGATTTTCAACCTGTAGATAATATTAATTTTACAGTAGGATTTCAGGGGAACTACACGAAAGGAAAAGCATATAGTTTCTCAAATTCACTGTTCGCTCCAGAAGCTAATAGCATTGGGAATGACATCACAGCACGTGGTTATGCTCGTTTAACTCATCGTCTTGGAAAATCTGGATTAGCAGATAAAAAAACAGAAAAGTTTTCTCCTATCTCTAACGCATTTTATACTCTTCAATTTACTTATCAAAAAGAGTATTCATATTCATCGAATCCAGATCATGGAAGAAACATATTTAACTATGGTTATTTAGGTAAATTTATTACTCATACATCTCCTGCATATACATTTGATACTGCTTTGAATGCTAATTTTTTAGGAATTAAATACTTAGGTCAACGAAGCGATTCTGTAACGTTTATTCCAGCAGGTAAAAATCCATTATTAGAAAACTATACAAATGTAATCTATAACAACAGCGATAGATTTCCTGTAAGAAGTATCAATAACATACAATCTTATGGTGGATTGCGTAATGGAGATGCTCCTGCAAGTGTTTATGGACTTTGGACAGCACCAGGCGCTCAAATCGGATCTTACTCATATTCACAAGCTGATCAAGCTACCTTAAACTTAGATGCATCTTTTAACATAGATCAAGGAGGTAAAAAAGGCTTGAAAGTAGATAAAATCACACACAATATTCAATTTGGTATTGGTTATGATCAAAGAACATCAAGAAGTTATGCATTGGGTGGATTATGGAATTTAATGCGTTTAAATACGAATAAACACATCTTGAATTTAGATGTAAAAAATCCTAAATTCATTGTAGGTGGACAAGATCAAACAGCAGGTGTATTAAATGGTACGGTTAATTTTTCTCCATTTGATACCATTCAATATGATCAATTATATGTATCAGCAGATCAATCTCGTTTTGATAAAGAATTACGTAAAAAATTATACGGAAGTGAAACAAATCTTCAGACAATTAATGTAGATGCATTAGATCCTAGTACATTTAGTTTGGATAT
>CANHJA010000071.1 GCA_947460795.1 Bacteroidota bacterium
AATTATCATTTTGTAGGATACAATCAAATGAAGACAATTAATTTATCAACTGGCTTAGAAACCAATTCTGTAGTTATTAATAATCCAATAGCTAATAGCTACTTTGATAATTTTCGTTTCAATAATTCAGATAGTACTTTATATGGTTTAGCTAGAAGATATATTTATGATTCTGTAACTATGACTGGTTATGGTGAAGTTTATTTATCTACTATTAATACAACCACAGGAACTATTTCTCAAATTTCTCCCAATTCAATTGGGCAAGGTTTTGCTTTAGCAGGGAGTGCTATTGACCCCTATCAAAAAATATTTTATTATTCTACAGGAACTAATTTAGTAGGGGTTGATATGTATACAGGATTGATCTATTCAAATCCTCCAATTTCAATTCCAGCGGGTGGGACTAATTTTGACAACTTTACTTACAGTTGTATAGACACTGCTTTGTATGGATTAATTCGCACAAACTATTTTTCATATGAGTATGATTCCTTAATTATGGATACCATTAAAACATTAGACTCAACAGCGATTCATTTAGGAAGAATCAATCCTTCTACAGGTGTGGTATCAAAAATATCACCAACAAAATTAGATCAAGGTGGCTACACCCTCAATGCTGGATCTACTATTGATCCTTCTACCATGACTTATTATTACAACAATGGATATCAATTAGTTGGAGTTTCACTTTTAACTGGGTTAAAAATAAGTCAACAAATAATCAATAATACAAATGGTCAGTTTTTTGAATTGATGCGAATTCAATCTAATTGTTATGAAGCATATAAGCCTATTCGACAAAATGCGCCAGCTTCAGTTGCATCTTCATTGAAACAAAACAATATTATTATTTTTCCGAATCCAACAACTGGCATGATTGAATTAAAAAATAGCAATGCTGTTGTAAAAATTGAAATCTTTGACATGGTTGGTAAATTACTTTTAACCCAGAAAATCAATTCAATGAATCAAAAAGTTGATGTATCAAAATTACAAATGGGAAATTACTTACTGAAAGCCTATTCAAAAAGTAATCAATTTGATGTTTCAAAGTTTGTAAAAGAATAATCATAAAATTTATTTTATCTCGATTATCCAAATTAAAAACGCTGTATAAATAAAAAAATCCCGATTTAATCGGGATTTTTTTTGACGTATTACTACGTTAGATCTTTTAAACTTATTTCTTTTTCTTAGCAGGAGCTGCTTTTTTCTTAGCAGGAGCTGCTTTTTTTGCAGGAGCCGCTTTTTTAGCAGGAGCTGCTTTTTTAGCAGGAGCTGCTTTTTTCTTAGCAGGAGCTGCTTTTTTAGCAGGAGCTGCTTTTTTAGCAGGAGCCGCTTTTTTAGCAGGAGCTGCTTTTTTAGCAGGAGCTGCTTTTTTTGCAGGAGCTGCTTTTTTTGCTGGTGTTGCTTTTTTAGCTGTTGCCATTTTTTTGAATTTTAAGGTTAGTAAATAAAAGAACTTTATAAATACAAATATATAAAATATTTATTTATAATTACAAAATAGATACTAAAGTTTTTTGTTTAGTTTTTCTAAACGTAACAGTACCATCATTTAATGCAAATAATGTAAAATCTTTTCCCATTCCTACATTTTCACCTGGATGATAAACTGTTCCTTTTTGACGAACAATGATGTTACCGCTGATAGCAGCTTGACCACCAAATAGTTTTACGCCTAAACGTTTGCTATGAGAGTCTCTACCATTCTTTACACTACCTTCACCTTTTTTATGTGCCATGACAATTTATATTTTTTGTGGTATTAAAATTTATTTTCTAAAATTATTACAATGAAGTAATTTTTACTTGAGTTAATGCATCACGATGTCCGATTTTTTTCGTGTACCCTTTTCTACGTTTTTTGTGAAAAGTAATAACTTTATCGCCTTGTAGGTGATCTAAAATTTCAGCTTTAGCAGTTCCTACGTTCATAGTAATAGAACCTTCGTTTGATGTCATTAATATTTTTGCTTCTACTGCATCTCCAACATTACCTGCTAAACGATGTACAAATATTTTGTCATCTTGTTTTACTTTAAATTGTTGACCAGCGAATTCTACTATTGCGAACATATCCTATTTTTTTTTGGAGTGCAAAGATAAGTAAAAATTCTTTTCCACCAAATCAATGATGTATGTTAATAATATTTTATTAATTGCATTGAATTTGCATTTTGTGTTTAAAATTACCTTATAACTCAATGTTATCAATAATTACAACTCATTTAATGTTTTTATATTATAAATAATTAAATTTAAAAAAAGGATAAAAAACTTTTAAAAAGGCAAAAATCGACTAGAAAATAAGCATAATTAACGATTTAATAGATATGCAATTATTATGTAACCTTACAAAACATAACCGAAATAGATAGTAAAAATACTTTGAAAGCCAAAATAGACTGTAAAAAGCATGTTCCAGCTGTATTTAATTTATTAACCATTGCTGTTTATAATGAATCTTCACTAAAATCTTTACTTTTGCATAAATGGGAATAAAATCAGTTTTAGCAAAACCGTTAGCTTCATATGTAGCGAAATCGATTGAAAAACAAAAAGTCAATGCATTAGAAGATCAACAGAAAATTTTTCTTTCCTTGATGTCTCAAGCGCAAGTTACAGAGTTTGGGAAAGAACACAATTTTAATCAAATTAATTCGCATGAAGAGTTTAAGCAAGCTGTGCCCATTAGAGATTACGAACTTTTTAAGCCATATATAGAAAAAATAAAAGAGGGTAAACAAAATATTTTATGGAAAGGAAAACCTATTTATTTTGCCAAAACCAGTGGCACCACGAGTGGTGTAAAATATATACCGATTTCTAAGCAATCTATTAGTAATCATATCGATACTGCCAGAAACATGCTATTAAATTATATGCATGAGACAGGAAACACTCAATTTGCGGATGGAAAAATGATTTTTCTTTCTGGCGCACCAACCCTTGAGCGAATTGGTGGCATTCCAACTGGACGATTGAGTGGCATCGTGAATCATCATGTGCCACAATATTTACGAAGCAATCAATTGCCTACATATTCTACCAATTGTATTGAAGAATGGGAAGAGAAGTTAGATCAAATTGTAGAAGAAACCATTCACCAAAACATGACATTAATCAGTGGAATTCCACCTTGGATGCAAATGTATTTTGATAGGTTACAAGAAAAAACAGGCAAAAAAATGAAGGAACTATTTCCCAATTTTTCTGTTTTGGCTCATGGCGGTGTAAATTTTCAGCCCTATAAAGCAAAATTATTAGAAAGTATAGGAGGTACAATTCATACATTAGAAACATTTCCAGCCAGTGAAGGTTTCTTTGCCTACCAAGATTCACAAAACGAAGAGGGCTTGCTATTAAATACAAACAGTGGAATTTATTTTGAGTTTATACCCTCAGAGGAAATTTTTAATGAAAGCCCTTCTCGGTTATCTTTAAAAGATGTAGTTTTAAATAAAAATTATGCCTTAATTATTAATAACAATGCCGGTTTGTGGGCATATAATATTGGTGATACCGTGAAATTTGTTTCATTGGATCCTTATAAAATAGTTGTTACTGGTAGAATCAAACATTTTATTTCAGCATTTGGCGAACATGTTATAGCTGAAGAAGTAGAGCATGCATTGCTGTCTGTAGCAAAAAAACACAATATCCATATTACAGAATTTACAGTTGCCCCAAACATTGCTCAAAATGAAGGGAAAAGCTATCATGAATGGTTTGTAGAGTTTGAAAATAAACCCAATGACATGTTGTCTTTTTCATTGGAAGTGGACAATGCTCTTCGAGAGAAAAATATTTATTACAATGATTTAATTAAAGGAAATATTTTACAGCCGCTTGTTATTCGCTCATTGCCCAAAAATACATTTATCAATTATATGAAAAGTATAGGTAAATTGGGTGGACAAAATAAAGTACCTCGCTTAAGCAATGATAGAAAAATTGTGGAGGAAATGAAGTTTATCGATTGAGTTAATGAGTATAAATAATTAGCAGTTACTTTTTTCAACATCCAACTGAATAATGAAAAAGTAGTTATTAAAAATTGCACTTTGAACGTAAATAATACCAATTTAGTTCAAAGAGATTTTTATATGGTTATGCGTAATTATTTTAGAAAACTTGACCCTGAATCTATATTTATCCAAAAGATAAAAAATAGTATTCAATGATGATAAAAATGTGAAAAGTGAGTGAAAACAAACAATCTAATTAAGTAATAGTTTCTAATTATATTTGCAGACTATGTGTGGTATTTCAGGTTTTATAGATTTTACAAATAAAACAGACCTTTCTGTTTTAAAAAAAATGAATGATACCATGTACCATCGAGGGCCTGATGGCGAAGGGTTGAAAATGTATAATACGCCCAATGCTACCATTGGATTCGGACATCGAAGATTAAGTATAATTGATTTATCAGAAGGTGGAAGCCAACCAATGGAGTATAAACAATTTCACATTGTCTTTAATGGTGAAATTTATAATTACAACGAAATCAGAAACCAACTCATTGAAAAAGGACATACTTTTCATAGTCATTCTGATACAGAAGTTATTTTACATGCTTACGAAGCTTGGGGTTTAGATTGCGTTCATCAATTTATTGGCATGTTTGCCATTGTAATACACGATAGTGAAAAAAATGAAGTCCATTTTATTCGGGACAGAGCTGGTATAAAACCTTTGTTTTATTATTGGTATAATGATTTGCTACTTTTTGCTTCAGAACTAAAAGCGATTGTTGAACATCCTCATTTTAAAAAAGAATTAAATATGAATGCCGTAGCAAGTTATCTTCAATACGGCTATGTGCCCAACCCACATTGTATATACCAACATACTTATAAATTAAATCCTGGTTATTTTTTACACCTAAATTTAGATACAAAAGAAATTGTAAAAAAGCAGTTCTGGAATGTGTATGATGCTTACAATAAACCCGAATTAAAAATTGATTTTGTTGAAGCAAAACAAGAAACCGAAAAATTATTAAAGAGCGCATGTGATTATAGAATGGTGGCAGATGTGCCTGTAGGTGTATTTTTAAGTGGCGGTTATGATAGCACTGCGGTTACTGCCTTATTACAAAAGGATCGTACAGAAAAAATTAAAACATTTACTATTGGCTTTAAAGACGAAAAGTTGAATGAAGCAGAATATGCAAAAGATGTAGCGAAGCATTTAGGAACAGATCATACGGAATATTATTGTACAGAAAAAGAGGCATTGGACATTGTACCTAATTTGCCTTTTTATTATGACGAACCTTTTGCTGATAGCAGTGCAATACCTACTACATTGGTTAGTAAAATAGCAAGAGAAAAAGTTACAGTGGCATTAAGCGCCGATGCTGGTGATGAAGTTTTTGCAGGATATAATCGCTATGATTATATCATGAAATTCGGAAAAAAAATAAAAGCCATTCCAACTCCAATTCGTAAAACAATGGCAAATGTTATGAATTTAGTTGACGCTGATTCAATTCCGATTTTAAAAAATAAATATTTGTTTCATAGTCGTTATGAAAAAGTAAAACAGTTTTTACGACAAGCCGATGATGCCAATATGAACCAAGTATTAAGCAAACAATTTTTACCAGAAGATATAGACAAATTATTAGTTTCTAAAACCACCAGGTTGGTTTCTGCATTTGATAGTAAAGAGTTAAATGATGATCGATATTCTACCTTGAGCTACATAATGGCTATAGATTATCAAACCTATTTGGTAGATGATATTTTACAAAAGGTGGACAGAGCAACGATGACCCATAGCTTAGAAGGAAGAGAACCTTTTTTAGATCATCGAGTGATAGAATGGGCTGCCCAATTACCATTAGATTATAAATATAACAAGGGCATTAAAAAACATATACTTCGCGAAATCACCCATCAATATGTTCCTAAAGAAATGATGGATAGACCTAAAATGGGTTTTGGAATTCCAGTAGAACAATGGTTGAGTGTAGATTTAAAACATTTAGTAGATGCATTTTTTGATGAAACATATTTAAAAAAACAAGGTATTTTTAATGCAGTTGAAGTGAAAAAAATAATCCATGCTTTTTATAATGGTAAAAAAGAAAGAGCAGAAAAAATTTGGTATTTGTTGATGTTTCAAATGTGGTATGAGAAATGGATGAAATAAAAAAAAAGAATTTTATTCTAATTAATTCTTTGGGTGGTGGAGGCGCCGAAAGACAAGTGAGTTTAATAAGTAAATTAAATGAAATAGATAAAATAATACTTTTAGAACCTATTGTAAATTATCTAATTCCCAATCATAAACTTTGTTACTTATCAACTCAACCCATTGCTACATTTACAAAAATTAAAACCCTTTTTACTGCCCCTTTTAAATTAAAAAAAATAGGGTTAGATAGAAATACGAATTTGTTTTGTTTTTTACAATTTTCATATATACTTGGCTTTTTATGTAAAATTTTATTTAAGTGTAATTTTATAATCTGTATTAGAACAAGTCCAATTGGTTTTTATAAAGAGTATAAAGGAACTAAAATACCTTTTTTTATTTATAAATTTATATTGAACCGTGCAGATAAAATACTTTGCAATTCTGAAACCAGTTGCCTTCAACTAAAAAGCATTTTAAATAATAAGAATATACATTCTATTTCAAACGGATATGATATTGTCAATATAAAAAACAAAGCTTCTGAAGAAATCGGTGAATTGGATCATTTATTTGCAAACCATGAAATACTCATTACTGTGGGTAGGCTTGTTCATGATAAATCTCAATGGAATTTGATTAGAATATTTAGTGCATTGAGAAAAAATAAACCTACAATTAAGTTGGTAATATTGGGTGAAGGTCCATTATTGGAACCATTAATCCGTTTGAGCAAATCTTTAAATTTAAATGTTTTTAATAGTCATAATACCACTCAAAAAATAGATAATGAGTACGATGTGTTTTTTTTAGGATTTGTACAAAACCCTTACAAATATGTATCAAAAAGCAAGCTGTTTATTTTAACTTCATTATACGAAGGACTGCCAAATGTCGTTATCGAATCCTTGATCGTGAATACCCCATGTATAGTAAGTGATTGTTTAACCGGTCCAAGAGAAATACTATTTCCAGATACAGATTTATTGACTCAAACTAAAAATGAAATGCTGGCTGATTGTGGAATATTATTACCCGTATTTGATGGGAATGAATGTTTTATTAATTCAGAAAATAATGAAGTTGAGGATTTATGGATTTCTTCAATTTCAAAGTTATTAATGAATGAAGATGGGTATCAAAAAATGAAAGAGAATTGCAGCAAAATCCAAGATCGATACAATGAAAATTTTATTCTAACTCTTTGGCAAAATCACCTTTGATATTTTCTTTTGCTTTAATATAAATGATTGCTAAAGCGGAATAGTAAAATGGCATCATTGGTATTTTATATCGCATTAATGTACCAAAATTTCCACTGGTAATGCCTACCGCTAAGCTAAATATCAAGGCAAAAACAATACAAAATATCAACAAATTATCATTAAACATATACTTTATAAATCTAAATTTAGATTTATAAAGCACAAATAAAGTTAACAAAAGAGTGATTAAACTTTCAAGTGCCGCAATGAGTGTAATCGGTTTATTTGCTTCCCATAAATAGGGTCTAAATAATGTCACATTTATTCCAGCTGGCGCAAGTTTTGCAACACCCGCAACGGTTGGTTCTATTGTACCTAAATCATATCTACTAGAAGCAAAATTATCTTGAGCTAAATAATCATATGTAGTTTTTATAGTTTCTAAAATATTATTTAATGCAAATTGCTGCAGCACGCTTTCCATGGAGGATAAAACGAAAGTTAATAGAAATACAAAAGTTAGCAATAAAATAGGCAAGGATAAATAGCGCAGTATGTAATTTTTAATTTTTATAATTTTTGCAAATAATAAATAAAATAAGAAGGCTACAATAAATGCGATTAGAATGTAAATCTTTATCCTAATTAAAATATAACTCAAGATAATTAGTTTGATAGAGTTTATTAAAATGTTTTTTTTGTACTTAAAAACTTCAATTAAATAATAGAAAAAATACCCCATGGCTCCTATACAATAAACTTCTTTTGCTGCCACGCTGGTCCAAAAAATTACAGAAGGAATGAAGATTGTGGTAAACGCAAATAATTTAGAATTTCCAGGATAGATCTTATTAAAAACTACTAAAATTTTCCAACATCCTAAATAAGCGAAAAAGGAGGTTATTAACCCAATTACAAAATAGCTATTGCCTGTAAGAGCATTAATAATAGTTGACAATTTTATCGTAAAACATTCATTGGGAGCGAATATAAAACTTGATAAATTAAAATTATAATCAGCAGGAGAAAGGGTATTATTTGAGCTAAAAAGAATTTCTAATGTCATTTTCGGCTTAATATATAGCAATTGTATAAGCTCATTAGAACTCCAAAAATACGTAAAGCTATCTACCCCTCCTGTGTATATATAAGTATGATGGATTAAAAATAATGGCAGCCCAATTAATTTCACAAAATAACCAATGATGTAATATTTTTTTAACTCTTCTGGTTGCTTTGTTTTATATTTTTTCAAGATAAAATATAAAATAAGTAAGGTTGCAGGAATCAACAATAAATCCTTTAAAAAAATCAACTCTTTATACTCATAAACGGTAGTTCGTTTTATAAATTCGTCTATTTGAGAAAAGGTTAAATTCATTTAGTAACAATGCTTTTTTTGAAGAAATGATAAAACTTTTTTATCAAATTTATATTTTTAAACAAATCTAATATATTTTGCTACTATTAAGTAATATTTGCTATTTTTAAATTCAATGCCCAGAGTTTTACGCATATTCAACAGACTAATTTTAGGAGGCCCAGCTTTCAATGTAACTTTTTTAACTAAATTTCTTGAACCTGACTTTGAAACAAAGTTAATTATTGGAGCTAAAGATGATCATGAGCAAGAAGCCACTTTTTTAAAAGAAGATTATGGTTTAAATCCTATAGAAATTCAATCGATGAAAAGGGCTATTCATTTTAAAGAGGATAGAAAAGCATATCTTGAAATTAAAAAAATAATACAAGAGTTTAAGCCGCATATTGTGCATACCCATGCAGCAAAACCAGGCGCTATCGGACGTTTAGCAGCTTCTGCTTGTAATGTTCCTGTAATATTGCATACTTTTCATGGTCATGTTTTCCACTCTTATTTTGGAAAAGCCAAATCACAATTTTTCATTCAGGCCGAACGCTATCTAGCTTCAAAATCTGATCGAATAATTGCTATAAGCGAACAACAAAAAAAAGAATTATCTCAAGATTTTGCCATTTGTTCTCCCAATAAAATGGAAGTTATTCCACTTGGAATTGATTTAGATAAATTTTATTTTAATCAAGAAGAAAAAAGAAAAGAATTTAGAAAAAAATATGAAATCCAAGAGGATGAAATAGCCGTGGGAATCATAGGTAGAATTGTGCAAGTGAAAAATCATAAAATGTTTATTGATGCAATTCATGAGGTGCTTTTATCAACTACTAAAAAAATAAAAGTTATTATTGTTGGCGATGGAGACTTGCGGAATGAGTTAATGAATCAACTTGATTCATATGCTATTTCATATAATTATTATCCCGAAAATCAAAAATGTGAGACAGTGGTTTTTACTTCTTGGTTAACAAAAATGGAAGATGTTTATGCAGGTTTAGATATTGTGGCGCTTACCTCATTGAATGAAGGAACCCCTGTATCATTAATTGAAGCACAAGCTTCCAATAAACCAATTGTAGCAACCAATGTTGGTGGAGTTAAAGATGTTTGTGTTCAAAATGATACCGCTTTAATTTGTGAATCAGATGATTCAAAAGCGTTTAGCACAGAGCTTTTAAAACTTATTGAGCATGATGATTTAAGATTCACGATGGGACTAAATGGTAAAAAATATGTTGAAAAAAAATATGATAAAAGCAGATTGGTAAATGACATGAGAATGCTTTACTATGAACTTTTAAAAGAAAAAAATGTACAATTTTAATTTTCTTTTTTGATTACTTTTGTCAAATGAATATTCTTCTTACTGGTGGTGCAGGCTTTATTGGGTCCAACTTAACAAAATCGTTGTTAAATGACGAACGAGTTTCAAAAGTTCGGGTTTTAGATAATTTTTGTACAGGTTATCGTCAAAATTTACATGATGTAATCAATCATCTAAAATTCGAATTAATGGAAGGGGATATTACTGATTTTTCAACATGCGAAAAAGCTATGATTGGTATG
>CANHJA010000072.1 GCA_947460795.1 Bacteroidota bacterium
CAATAGAAAATCCAGTAACAACAGCTACATCAGGAAGTAATAAATTTTATTCACCATTGGTATTAAACATCGCTTCATCTGAAGGTGTTAGCATGAGCGAATTAGAAAATATTGCAGGTTCTGGCAGTGAAGGGCGTGTTACTAAAAAAGATATCTTAAACTATGTAGCGGCACGCAAATCAGGATCTATGCCAGCTCCAGTAGCTGCAACGCCAACTCCAAGTGCAGCCACTGCTTCAACGGCTGCTGTTTCAGCGCCAAACACTACAAATGCAAATTATAGTGGTGCTAATGTTGAAATTATTGAAATGGACAGAATGCGTAAAATGATCGCAGATCATATGGTTCGCAGTAAAGCAACATCGCCACATGTAACGAGTTTTACAGAAGCCGATGTAACCAATATCGTCAATTGGAGAAATAAAGCAAAAAGTATCTTTGAGAAAAAATATCAAGAAAAAATTACATTTACACCAATCTTTATTGAGGCAGTTGTAAATGCGATTAAAAAATATCCAATGATCAATTGCAGTTTGGATGGTAATAATATCATTTTGAAAAAAGATATTAATATCGGTATGGCTGCTGCCTTACCAACAGGAAATTTAATTGTTCCAGTAATCAAAAATGCAGATACTAAAAATTTATTTGGTTTAACGAAGGAAGTAAATTCATTAGCAAATAATGCACGTAACAATAAATTAAAACCTGATGATACGCAAGGAGGAACTTTTACATTAACGAATGTTGGAACATTTGGAAGTTTAATGGGAACCCCAATTATCAATCAACCTCAAGTGGCTATTTTAGCTGTGGGTTCTATAAAAAAACGCCCTATGGTTTTAGAAACTGAGCATGGTGATGTAATTGCCATTCGTCATATGATGTATCTTTCATTAAGTTATGACCACCGTGTAGTTGATGGTTCATTAGGAGCTAGTTTCTTAACAGAAGTAGCGAATGAACTTGAGCGTTTTGATGGGAATAGAGAAATTTAAATCTGTATAAATTTAAAAAAAAAGCTATATCAATTGATATAGCTTTTTTTGTTTTGATTGAATTTTATTTTTTTATAAAAAGGGGTATAATTTTTTATAAAAGTTGATGGAAGTATTACATTGGGATATTTCCATGTTTTTTACGAGGCATATTGCAAACTTTGTTTTGCAACATTGTAAATCCTTTGATTATTTTTTTACGAGCTTGATCAGGAATAATGACTTCATCTATAAATCCACGAGCTGCAGCACCATATGGGTTGGCAAATTTCTCTGCATAATCGGCTACTTTTTCATCTAATTTTTGTTGCGGATTTTCGGCAGCATCAATCTCCTTTTTAAAGATAATTTCTACAGCACCTTTAGCTCCCATTACTGCAATTTCTGAATTAGGAAATGCAAAATTTAAATCTGCGCCAATGTGTTTAGAATTCATTACGTCATACGCACCGCCATAAGCTTTACGGGTAATCAATGTAATTTTTGGCACGGTAGCCTCGCAAAATGCATACAATAATTTAGCGCCATTGGTAATAATGCCATTCCATTCTTGATCGGTACCAGGTAAAAATCCAGGAACATCCACTAACGTTAATAAAGGAATATTAAATGCGTCACAAAAACGTACAAATCGAGCTCCTTTTTTACTAGAATTATTGTCTAATACTCCAGCCATAGAAGCGGGCTGATTTGCAACCACGCCAATACTTCTACCAGCAACTCTTGCAAAACCAACTATTATATTTTCGGCATACTCTTTATGAACTTCTAAAAATGAATTGTCATCACAAATTTGCTCAATGACTTCTTTCATGTCATAAGGCATATTCGGGTTTTCAGGAATTAAAGTATTTAATTTTTGGCGAGTTTCATCACCCATTTCATAGGGGTAGTTAGGCGCATCTTCTTCACAATTTTGAGGCATGTAGCTCAATAATTTTTTAATATGATTGATGCAATCTACTTCATTGATGCATGCAAAATGAGTCACCCCACTTTTAGAAGCATGGGTTTGTGCGCCTCCCAATTCTTCACTGGTTACTTCTTCATGGGTAACTGTTTTTACAACATTGGGTCCGGTTACAAACATGTATGAACTTTGTTCAACCATTAATATAAAATCGGTAATGGCTGGCGAATAAACTGCCCCTCCAGCGCATGGTCCCATAATTGCAGACAATTGAGGAATAACGCCAGAAGCTCGAGTGTTTTTATAAAAAATATCAGCATAACCACCTAATGAAACAACCCCTTCTTGAATTCGTGCTCCACCACTGTCATTTAAACCAATAACAGGTGCGCCATTTTCCATGGCCATATCCATTATTTTACAAATTTTTTCAGCATGTGTTTCACTTAAACTACCACCAAATACAGTGAAATCTTGTGAAAAAACATATACCAAACGTCCATGAATTGTGCCATAACCTGTTACAACGCCATCGCCTAAATATTGTTCGTTTCCCATCCCAAAATCTGTACAGCGATGCGAAACAAACATACCAATTTCTTCAAACGAACCTTCATCCAATAAGATATTGATCCTTTCACGGGCCGTAAGTTTCCCTTTTTTATGTTGTGCGGCTATTCTCTTTTCTCCACCGCCTAATAAGGCTTCAGCTTTTTTCTGCTCAAGAATTTCAAATTTGTTCATAGAGCAAATATAAGCTTACAATTTAATATTGATACACAGTGAATGATAAAATGAAATAGAATTACATGATTCTCTTCATCACATTATAAACAACTTGTGGTTTGCCTAATGTGTAAAAATGAATGACTGGCGCGCCTGATTTTAATAAATCTTTTGCTTGTTCTACTAACCAATCTTCTCCCACTTTGTCGGCATCTTTATCGGTTTTGCATTTCATGATTTCTGTGGCCAAATCGGTTGGTAAATCTACATGAAACATTGAAGGCAAAACGGATAGCTGTCTTTTAGAGGTTACTGGTTTTAATCCTGGAATAATTGGGACATTGATATTTAAATCGCGGCATTTTTTTACATATTCATGGTATTTGGTATTGTCAAAAAACATTTGTGTTGTAACATAATCAGCGCCAGCTTCAATTTTATTTTTCAAATGAAGTAAATCTAAATCTGGGTTTGGACTTTCAAAATGTTTTTCAGGATAACCAGCAACACCGATGCAAAAATCTGTTTTCCCTCCATCAGAAATTTCTTCTTCAACATAAATGCCTCGATTTAATTTTTCAATTTGTTTTACTAAATCAATTGCATAATGATGACCATTTGGATCTGGTGAAAAATATTTTTCATTTTTAGGAGAGTCTCCTCGAAGTGCCAATACGTTATCAATGCCTAAAAAGTTTAAATCGATTAATGCATTCTCAGTTTCGTCTTTTGAGAAACCGCCACAAATTAAATGTGGGACGGCATCTACTTTGTAATGATTCATGATGGCAGCGCAAATGCCAACTGTACCTGGTCTTTTACGAATATCTATTCGATCAAAAGTGCCGTCAACTTTCTTTTTATAAATTTGCTCAGAACGATGGTAAGTAACATTTATAAATGAAGGATTAAATTCCATTAAAGGATCTAAAACAGTAAACAAAGAATCGATTGTTTTGCCTTTTACTGGGGGTAAAATTTCAAAAGAAAAAAGCGTCTTTCCTTTTGCAGCCTGAATATGTTCTGTTACTTTCATACTTTACAAAAGTAATTGTAGAAGTTAGAAATAGAAAATTTAGTTTGATGTATTTACTAATTTATCTATGGGTAAGCGATTCACAAATGAACGAGCAAGGGTTAATTCGTCGGCATACTCTAACTCTCCCCCAAAAGCAACACCTCTTGACAGCGCTGTAATTTTAATTGGTTTATTATGTATTTTTTTTGTGATATAATAGGAGGTTGTATCACCTTCTAAGGTAGGGCTTAATGCAAAAATCAATTCTTCAATCTCTTCTGTTTCTATCCGATTGATTAAGGAAGCAATGGTTAATGTTTCGGGGCCAATGCCATCAAGAGGAGAAATTAATCCTCCTAATACATGATACATTCCACTGTATTGTTGTGTAGCTTCTATGGCCATCACATCGCGAATATTTTCTACTATGCAGATTTGATTTTTTTTACGAGCAAAATCATTACAAAGTCTACAAATTTCATGGTCTGAAACATTGTGGCATTTAGCACAAAATTGAATTTCATTTCTCATTTTTGAAATTAAATGACTAAATAACTCAACTTGATTTTTATCTTGTTTAAGTAAATGTAACACTAAACGCAATGCCGTTTTTTTACCGATGCCTGGTAGCTTAGAAAATTGAGACACAGCATCTTCAATAAGGATAGAAGAAAAAATCATACAACAAAGATAGAATACTTAGTATATGAAAAAAGGGGAAAATGGATAATAAATTTAAACAACTAATAAACACAAGTGATGGTTCTTTTTAGCGAATGCTTTCAATTTTTGAAGAATGCAATTTTTTCTTAAATTTTAACGATGAACACACATTATGCTTTTGATCTTCTTGGTGTGTAGTAATTTAAGTTATTGCCACATCCACAACCTTTTTTTACTTTACAACTTGATAATAGTACCGTGAAAACAAACAAAGCTGATAATGAGTAGATTATTTTTTTGAACATGAAAAAATTAGATAGTTGTTTGGTAAAGATATGTAAATTGCCAAAATATTGAACAAAAACAAAAAAATATTAGTCGTTCCTTTAGATTGGGGTTTAGGCCATGCCACTCGATGCGTGCCGCTCATAGCTGAATTTCTTCAACAAAAATGTAAAGTTGTTGTAGCAGGTACTGAAACTACCAATGAACTTATCGGTCAATCGTTTCCTTTGCTTCAATATGTAGTAATTGATGGGTATGAGATTGCTTACTCGCATTCAAAATGGCAATTGCCTTTTGTGATTGCTAAGCAAATTCCTAAAATACTGGCTAAAATAAAAGCTGAAAATAAATGGCTCAGACAATTTGTTGCTAACAATGAAATTGATATTGTTATTTCAGATAATCGTTATGGTTTGCATCATCCCACAGTGAAAACAATTTTCATGTCACATCAATTGCAAATTCAAGTGCCACAATCGAGTTGGATACAATGGATTGTCAATAAAATAAACCATTCTTACATCAATCGATTTTCTGTTTGTTGGGTTCCGGATTATAAAATAAATGCAATTGGTGGAGAATTGTCTAATAATAAAGGGGTGAGGCATGTTGAATATATTGGCAATTTATCTCGATTTGATAAGCAAGATCCTACAGAAATAAACAATGATATTTTATTTCTTATTTCGGGCCCAGAGCCACAACGAAGTTTGCTAGAGAGAAAAATTATTTTAGAATTTACAGCTAATGATTCTCGAAAAATAATTGTGAGAGGATTGCCAAAAACTTCAGAGATTTTGGAAGTCAATGGTTTTGAAATTTATAATCATTTATCAAAAAAAGAATTGCAAGACAAAATACTTTGTTCAAAAACAATTGTTTGCAGAGCAGGTTATTCAACCATCATGGATTTAATAAAACTTAATAAAAATGCATTGCTCATTCCCACTCCTGGACAAACCGAACAAGAATATTTAGCAAAACAATTATCCAAAAGAAAATTATATTTCTCTATCAATCAACGTCAAAATATCTTAGAAAGCGTTGCGCTTTTTAAAGAAATGAAATTTGAAAAAATGCCTGATTATGACTTGGAATTATATAAGGAGAAAGTGAAAAAAATAATTGGGTGATTTTAAATGGGATTTCTTCATGTAATAATTTACTTTTTTTCATCCATCTGTTTTCCATATCTTTTCGTCCCATCATACAATTCGTAATGAACCAAACGAGCCTCCAATGCACCATTGAAGGTTTTTATTTTTGCAGTGGGACGCAAACCAACACTCTTCAATGCATCGTAATTTGAAGTTATCAACCAAGCATTGGTTCCTGCATAATTACGCTTTAATGTGTTTCCAATTTCTTTATAAAAATCTTCTGTGTTGATGCTAATTCGTTCGTTGTAAGGTGGATTGAAAAAGATGTGCAATGGTTTGTCAGAATCTTTTGAAGATGTAAAAAAATCTTGTTTTTCAACATCAATATAATCTTCCAAATAGGCTTGATTGATATTAATTTTTGCTTTCTTCATGGTTTGGAAATCAATATCAAAACCTAAAATTGAAAATTCGAATTCTTTCGTTTTTTTCAATAAATTTTCTTTTATTTTTTCATATAATGTTGCATCAAAATCTTGCCACTTTTCAAATGCAAAACCTTTACGATGAATGTTTGCTGGGATATTGCAAGCGATCATGCCCGCTTCAATTAAAATAGTTCCACTTCCACACATAGGGTCTAAGAAATCACACTGACCTGCCCAGCCAGAAAGCATGAGTAACCCTGCGGCTAAAACTTCATTTATGGGAGCTTCGTTGGTTTGTGTTCTGTAGCCACGTTGGTGCAACGAATTGCCCGAACTGTCTAATGAAACCGTTACATCATTCATGTGAATATGAATATTAATTCGAACATCAGGATCTTCTGTGTCAACATTCGGACGTCTGTTAAATGCATTTCTAAATTGATCTACAATCGCATCTTTGCTTAATAATGCAACATATTTTGAATGCGAAAAATCATCCGAAAAAACAGTGGCATCTATTGCAAATGTTTTATCAACATCGAATAAATCTACCCAATCATATTTCATGATGCCATCATACAATGATTTTTCATCATTGGCTTTGAAGTGATAAATGGGTTTTAAAATTTTGATTGCTGTTCTGCAAGCCAAATTAGCTTTATACATAAATCCATCATCGCCTTCAAACGAAACCATGCGTTGACCTTTTTGAATATTGAGAGCGCCTAAATTTTTCAATTCTGTGGCCAACAAATCCTCAAAACCAAACAGTGTTTTTGCAGTCAACTTAAAATTCTTCCCCATCGGGTAAAATTAATGTTTAATTATTAATGTTGAATATTTAATGGTAAAAGAAGTCACTCAGAAATGAATTTATCATTTTGCCTTTTTAAAAAAATAGCTTCTATTTGAGGGTGATGCATAAAAAATTAAGAAAATATCCTTTAAGAATTTATTCTAAAAACGACTTAAGGTGTTTTTTAATTGAGCAAACAACGCCTCATTTCCTAGTTGGCGATAATTTTTTAAATTGGATTTATATATTTCTAAATCGTACAAAAATGCTTTCATATTATCTGCCGTAAAATCTGAAGAATGTCTGCCATATTGAAGTTTTTCAACATATGAGGCATTCACAAATTGTTCAAATTGATTTTTTATTGGTACAGACAAAATGGGCTTTTGTAAATAAACAGCTTCGCTTAAAAAAGAAAAACCTCCATTTGCGAATACAGCTTTAGCAGATGCAAAATCTTTTATAAACCCGGCTTCTGAAAATGATTTTAAGGTCACATTTCCATATTGTTCGTCTTTATTAAACCCATAAACAAAAAATTGTTCTTGAGGCAATTGCTGTAAAATAGGGATTAAATTTTTCTGCGATGAAGATGTTTGATAAACAACAATATGTTGCTTCGTACTAGTTTTTGCTTTTATAATTTCTGTACGAATAATGGGAGGAATATAAGTGGTATTTTTCTTACGAATTTCAGGATGAAAAAAAGTGCTTATTAAATATTGATTCGCATGAGGAACTTTTGCTTTGATGATATTTTTAGCTAATAAATAATTTGCTTTTTCAGCTGAAGGGATATCTATATTTAATTTTGCTCTGTTGATAATTTGCATATTATCTATGCTAATTAATGGTTTTCGGTGCAATTTTGCATAAAAAAAAGTAAAGCTCTCAAAATCTGAAATGACAATATCTGCATTAAAATTTTTGATTACATCTTGGTATTGATTGAAGTTTCGTAGTAGGTTTTTAGGTGCGTTTTTCAATGTCATTAAAATGGTATTGCTCACTGAAACAACTGCATTTTTATAGGCTAAATGAAAGCCATCTATTTGATGCACACGGTTTGGGAAATGCTGCACTAAAAATGAATATGCTCTGTCGCTCGTAACCACTTGCACATCATGTTCCTGTAGTAAATATTCAATGATGACTTTACTTCTTGTAGCATGCCCCATACCTTCACTGGGCAAACCATATAATATTTTCATTTAGAGGAAAGGGTTAAAATTAATGAAAGAAAATATAGCCAATGATAATAGCAGCAATCACCCCCAACATATCGGCTAGTAAACCGGCCCAAACAGAATAGCGTACATTTTTGATGCCCACACTTCCAAAATAAAGAGCTATGATGTAAAATGTAGTATCGGCACTTCCTTGAAAAATACTGGCTAGTTTTCCAACAAAAGAATCGGGTCCAAGTGTTGGATTTTTAGTTGTGTCAAAAATGTCTAACAATAATCCTCTTGCGCCACTACCACTAAAAGGCTTCATGATAGCAACTGGCAAGGCCTCCACAAAATCTGCATTTAACCCTACTGCAAGAACTATATATTTTATGCCATTGGTTATGTATGCCAATGCACCACATTCTCTAAATGCCGCAATGGCTACCAACATGCCTACTAAATACGGGAGAATTTTAATAACTACATCAAAACCTTCCTTTGCGCCATCAATAAATGAATCAAATACATTTAATTTTTTCCACATTCCACCTATTACAATTGTTACAATTAATGAAAGCATGATTACGTTGCCACTGTGTTTTGTGACTACATCTTTTACTGTTGGTGATAAATTTTGAACCATCAACAACATGCCAATAATAATTGCGATTAAACTTCCAAGCCAAGCAAGTAAAACGCTGTCAAATTTTAATTTTTGTCTAATACCTACAATGATAATACTGGCAACTGTAGCCGATAAAGTAGCTAACACACAAGGTATGAAAATACTAGAGGGCTCTGTACTATTTGCTGCAACTCGATAGCCAATTATAGAGAGTGGAATTAATGTTAATCCACTGGTATGCATCACTAAAAACATAATTTGAGAATTGCTTGCAGTTCCTTTATTCGGATTAATTTCTTCTAAACTTTTCATGGCTTTTAAACCAAATGGGGTAGCTGCGTTGTCGAGTCCAAGCATGTTGGCAGAAAAATTTAAAACCATTTCACCCATTGCAGGATGTTTTTCTGGAATTTCGGGAAACAATCTTTTTAAGAAAGGGTTTAATTTTCGAGCTAAAAAATTAATCGCACCTGCGCGTTCGGCAATTTTCATCAATCCCAAAAAGAAAATCATAGTGCCTGCTAATGGCAAGCCAACATCGATAACCGCAATTTTGGCTGTTTTCAACATCGATTCAACAATTGTAGTATAAATTTCAATGTTTCCTACTTGAATTGATTTAATGAGTGCTACAATGAATGAAATGACAAAAAATGAAATCCACACATAATTTAATACCATATGATTTTTTTATTTTGTAATAATAATAAAATTTAATGAGATATCAGATTTCAGGTTATAGAATTCAAATTTTATTGATTTTAAATTTAAAACTTATTATAAAATACAACTTTTCTTCAATAACTCTATTTTGAAATTTAGAAATTGAAATTTAACTTTACAAAATGGATGCGAAGAAAATAATTGATAGAATAAATAACCCTGCCGAATTGCAATATGACGATGCAAAAGAATGGAAGGAGTTAACGGAGAAACATCCTTATTTTTCTGTGGGTCAATTGTTGCAATACGGCAACGATTATTTTCAAGAAAAAGACAATGTCGAATTCACCGCTATTTATAAATCTGATTCAATACAATTTGCTCAGTTTGCTAATGAATTGAAGTCGGTTGAAAAAAGGGCATTAAAAAAGAATAAGCAAGAAAAATTAAACCTAGAAACAATTGAAACTCCGGTTGTAACGGTTGAGACTGTGAAATCGCCAATTTCTCCCAAAGAAGATATTTTGGCTATGATTAATGAGTTGCCCAACAGAAATATTATTGAAGAAAAAATAGTAAAATCAGAACCAATTACTGCTGCTCCAGAATCCGAGAATTTATCAGATGAAGAAAAAAAGCAGAAAGCATTAATGGTCATGATGAGTTTTGGTGATTGGTTAAATCATTTTAAATCAAAGACAGAAAAAGAACAAATTGAAGAGCAAGAAAAAAGA
>CANHJA010000073.1 GCA_947460795.1 Bacteroidota bacterium
AGAAGACACTCACAACAAAGAAGTGCAAAACGTCGTACGCACTACAAGGCAACGATTGATACGTTAAGCACAGATAAAACAACTGGAGAAATCCATTTACGTCATCGTGCACATTGGGTAGAAAATCAATTATTCTACAGAGGTAGAGTCGTTATGGTTAAACCAATGAAAGACGCTATCGCAACAGAAGAAGATACTACTGGAGGCGAAGCATAATATATTTATTGACTAAAAAACTTTCGTCTTATATGCGTATAGCACTTGACATGATGGGAGGAGATTATGCACCTAAAGAAGCATGTTTAGGTGTTTTGTCGTTTCTGCAAAAATACAACGATTGCCAATTAATATTAATTGGCGATGAGACTGCTATTGCAGAAGGACTTGGTGAAGAAACCTCAAAAGTAAAAATTATTCATACCGATGTAGTAATTGGTATGGATGAACACCCTATTAAAGCAATGAAAGAGAAACCAACATCCTCCATGGTAATTGGTTTCGGTTTATTGGCTAAAGGGGATGTAGATGCTTTTTTAAGTGCTGGAAACACAGGGGTTATGTTGGTTGGTGCTGCACATATGATTAAATTAATCGAAGGTGTTTTGCGACCAACTATTCCAACTCCGGTTCCTCAAATAGACGGTTCTTTATCCGTAATGTTAGATGTTGGCATCAATGCAGATTGCAAGCCAGAATATTTAAATCAATTTGCAACATTAGGAAGTGTTTATGGTAAAGAAATTTTAGGGATCCAAAACCCAACCATAGCACTACTAAACATTGGAGAAGAAGAAGGGAAAGGCAATTTATTAGCACAAGCAACATATCCTTTATTAAAAGAAAATAAAAGCATTAATTTTATAGGAAATATTGAAGGACGTGATATTATTGACAATAAAGCCGACATGATCATCACAGATGGTTTCACTGGCAATATCGTTTTAAAATTTGCGGAGTCATTATATGATATCATTCAAGTTAGACGTAATTTAAATGATGCCTTTTTAGATCGTTTTAACCATCGCTTGTATGCAGGTGTACCTGTATTAGGTGTTCAAAAGCCTTTAGTAGTTGGTCATGGTGTTTCAGACAAGGTGTCTTTTTGTGGAATGCTTGAGTTAGGTCGAAAAATGATAATGACTAAAATGTGCGAAAAAATTCAAAAAGAATTTGAAGTAATTGAATAAATAAAAGTTTAAAATAATTATTTAAGAGTAAAAGTGTTCGCTTTTACTCTTTTTTATTTTCAGAGAGTACTCGTTAAAATTTACTAAATTCAAAAAAATACTTGTCAAAAAAGAATTTTTAATTACCTTTGCACTCCCTTAAGAGTTCTTATCAATACAATTTTGATGGAATTGGGAGTTTTGAAACCTCGGTTTTAAAACGTTTGAACCAATAAAAAGTAAAAAAAATGGCTAAAGAAATTAGTGGCTACGTAAAGCTACAATGTAAAGGCGGTCAAGCTAATCCAGCGCCTCCAATCGGTCCAGCATTAGGTTCCAAAGGTGTTAACATCATGGAATTCTGTAAGCAGTTCAATGCTAGAACGCAAGACAAACCAGGTAAAGTATTACCAGTATTAATCACCGTTTATTCAGACAAGAGTTTTGATTTCATAATTAAAACACCTCCAGCTGCAGTTCAGTTAATGGATCTTTCTAACATTAAAAAAGGTTCAAAAGAACCAAATAGAAATAAAGTTGGAAAAGTAACATGGGCTCATGTTGAAGAAATTGCGAAAGACAAAATGGAAGACTTAAACTGTTTTACTGTTGAAAGCGCTATGAAAATGGTTGCAGGTACAGCAAGAAGTATGGGTTTAACTGTTGACGGAAAAGCGCCTTGGGAAAATTAATATTGTAGTACATCCAAAAAGTTAGAAAATGAAATTAAGTAAAAAAAGAAAAGTAGCGAATGCAAAAGTTGATGCTACTAAAATATATACACTAGAAGAGGCTACTAAAGTGATGAAAGACATCAATTGCACTAAATTTGATAGTTCAGTTGATTTACACATTCGTTTAGGAGTTGATCCTCGTAAAGCAGACCAAGCAATTCGTGGTACGGTATCTTTACCTCATGGAACTGGTAAAACAAAAAGAGTTTTAGTACTTTGTACGCCTGATAAAGAAGCTGCTGCAAAAGATGCAGGTGCTGATTACGTAGGATTAGATGAATTTGTTACTAAAATTGAAAGCGGATGGGTAGATATTGATGTAATCATCGCTACACCAGCTGTTATGCCTAAAATTGGTAAATTAGGTAAAGTATTAGGACCTCGTAATTTAATGCCAAATCCTAAAACAGGAACGGTTACAAATGATGTAGCTGCTGCTGTGAATGAAGTAAAAGGTGGTAAAATTGCATTTAAAGTAGATAAAACTGGAATCATCCATGCATCTGTTGGTCGTGTATCTTTCGAACCAAAAAAATTACAAGAAAACTGTCAAGAATTAATCAATGCAATTGTAAAATTGAAACCATCAAGTTCAAAAGGAACTTATGTAAAAGGAATCAGTTTAGCAACATCAATGAGCCCTGGTGTTTATGTTGATACAAGAGCTGCAGTGAATTAATAACATTAAAAAATTAATTAGAAATGACAACAGAACAAAAAAATCAAGCCATAGAATTATTAAAAGGGAAATTTTCTCAATACAATAATTTTTATGTTACTAATACAGAATCTTTAACTGTAGCGCAAGTAAATAAATTACGTCGTCTTTGTTTCGATAAAAATGTTGAAATGAAAGTGGCTAAGAATACAATGATTGTTAAAGCGCTTCAACAATTAGGAGACGATAAATATACCGGTTTAATGGATGCTTTTCATGGCGTAACTGCTTTGATGTTTAGCGAAAGTCCTAAAGAACCAGCATTATTAATCAGTTCTATTCGTGAAGAGTTTAAAACAGAAAAACCAATTTTAAAAGCAGCATTAATAGGGGAAGATGTTTTCATAGGCAACGAAAGTTTAGCAGCCTTAAGAAGTATCAAAACTAAAAATGAATTAATCGGTGAAGTTATTGGATTATTACAATCTCCAATTTCACGAGTGATTTCAGCTTTACAAAATGGCAAATCTGAATCAGCAGATGCAACTCCAGAACAAGCACCAGTAGCAGAGGTAATTGCCGAAGCTCCAGTGGCTGAAGCTCCAGTAGCAGATGCACCAGCAGCAGAAACAGAAACACCTGCAGCTGAATAATTACGGCTTCCAAGCTCAATATATAAAAACAAAATTATTAAAATCCATTAAAAAAAATTAACATGGCAGACATTAAACAATTAGCTGAACAATTAGTAAGCTTAACAGTAAAACAAGTTCAAGAATTAGCTGACGTTTTAAAAGCTGATTACGGTATAGAACCAGCAGCAGCAGCAGTAGTTGTAGCAGCAGGTGGTGGAGCAGCAGCAGCAGAAGAAAAAACATCTTTCACAGTTGTACTTAAAAGTGCAGGTGCTGGTAAATTAGGTGTTGTTAAAGTTGTTAAAGACTTAACAGGACTTGGTTTGAAAGAAGCAAAAGATATGGTTGATGGAGCTCCAGCTAACGTTAAAGAAAACGTTGACAAAGCAACAGCTGATGATATCGCAGCAAAATTAAAAGAAGCAGGTGCTGAAGTAGAAATTATCTAATTTCATACACTTAATATATTTTAAAATCCTCTCAATTTCGAGAGGATTTTTTTATATAAAAGAATTTGAAAATGAAGATTGTAATTTTCTTTATTTACTTTTGTCTATAGTAAGCAATATTAGAATAATTTAGAGTTTAAAATAACAATGGCATTAGATAAAAATCAAATAGCAAAACGAATCGCGCAAGAATTACAAGATGGATTTTATGTAAACTTAGGTATAGGTATACCTACCTTAGTAGCAAACTACATTCCAGCAGGAATAGAAGTTGTTTTGCAAAGCGAAAATGGATTGTTAGGAATGGGACCGTTCCCTTTTGAAGGAGAAGAAGATGCCGATTTAATCAATGCAGGAAAACAAACAATTACTACATTGCCAGGTTCTGCATTTTTTGACAGTGCAATGAGTTTTGGCATGATTCGTTCAGGCAAAGTTGATTTGACAGTTTTAGGCGCTATGGAAGTAGCCGAAAATGGAGACATTGCAAACTGGAAAGTGCCAGGTAAAATGGTCAAAGGAATGGGAGGAGCGATGGATTTAGTATCTAGCGCAAAAAATATTATTGTAGCCATGCAACACACCGACAAAGCTGGAAATTCAAAACTATTGCCTTCATGCACTTTGCCAATTACAGGATTAAAATGTGTTAAAAAAATAGTAAGCGACCTGGGTGTTTTTAATGTAACCGAAAATGGATTTGAATGCATAGAATTCGCTCCTGGAGTTACCATAGAAGAAATTAAACAAAAAACTGCTGGCAAGCTAACCATTTCAGAAAGTGTAAAAGAAATGGCGATATAATTAATAATTAATTGATGTAGAACTGTAAAATACCTGCAGGGTAAAATTTTACAAAGAGATTCAATAATAATTAAAAATGAATCATTCAACATTAATCATTTAGTTTAAAAAATTAATCCTTACTTTTGTAATTCATTAAAACATTGAATGTACCCAAGAAACAATAACAAGCGTCCTTTTAAGAAGCAACGTGAGCACCGCTTAAACAACGAAATAGATACTATGGAAGTTCGTTTAGTAGGTGAAAATTTAGAACCAGGAGTGTATCCTTTAAGCAAAGCCTTAGATCTTTGTAGAGAATTAGAAGTTGATTTAGTCGAAATTTCACCTGGAGCCAACCCTCCTGTTTGTCGTGCAGTTGACTATAATAAATTTCTTTACGAGAAAAAACGCAAGGAGAAAGAACAAAAAGCAAATTCACAAAAAAGTGAAGTAAAGGAAATTCGGTTTACACCTAATACCGATGAACATGATTTTGACTTTAAAGCAAAACATGCAGAGAAATTTCTTTTAGATGGAAATAAAGTAAAAGCGTATGTTCAATTTAAAGGCCGTGCCATTATGTTTAAAGACAGAGGGGAACTTATTTTATTGAAATTTGCTGAACGTTTAGTTGAAGTAGGCACTTTAGAAGGGATGCCAAAATTAGAAGGTAAACGAATGCATGCTATTTTCGCTTCAAAAGCAAAGAAAAAAGGATAAACAAATTTTATTTTAATAAATAGGTTTATAAAAAAAGAAAGACTACCTTTACTATCTTATATTTTTATTCATGAACATTTATGTATCAAACATCCCGTTCAAAATGGGAGAAGACCAATTAAGAGAATTATTTGCTGAATTCGGTGAAGTTATCTCTTCAAAAATTATTATGGACAAGTTTACTCAACGTAGCCGTGGATTCGGTTTTGTTGAAATGCCTGACGAAGTTGCAACAGCTGCTATTGAAGGTTTAAACGGTAGAGAAGTAATGGGACTTGAACTTCGTGTAAACGAAGCTAGACCTAAAACTGAAGGTACTGGTGGTGGCTATTCAAATAATAACAGAAACCGCGGTGGCGGTGGAGGCTACAACAAAAGAGAATATTAATTATATCTTTTATAAAGAGCTTAAAAACATCCCGAATTTCGGGATGTTTTTTTTTGATTTAAATTTTATTTTTTAATTGCAATAAACTTTTTTAAACAGGCTCAGTCAGAGTAGTATAAAAATTATATAAAATGAAAAACTTAAAATTTGCTAGTGCACTTATCCTCGTAGCCGGATTGTTTTTATTAAGTACAACTGCTAATGCACAAAATAGAAGAGGAAATTATTCTAACGATGATGATAGAAATGGGTATCGCCAAAGTCAAAGAGATGATAGAGATGATCAATACGAAAACAGCAATCAATATCGTTATAGTAATCATGATGATAGAAACCATCGCAATGATTGCAGAGAAAATGTTAGAAGCTGTCGTTCTAGAAACAACTACTATCAACATTATTCTAGAAGTTATAATCGTTGTAATTGCAGAGGCTGTTATAATTACAGAAGATATCGAAGAGCGCCTCAAGTGCATCATTATACACCAAGATGTCCGAATGTATATGTTCGGTATTAAAAAATCAAACTTAAAAAACTCCGTAAATCGGAGTTTTTTTATTTAATTGATAATGTAAAGTTTTATAAAAAATGAAATCTTCTGTTTTATATTTACAACATGAATATTGAAGAGATATATAAAATTTATTTAGAATATCCATCTGTGCAAACAGATACAAGAAAATTAAATAATGGAGACATTTACTTTGCATTAAAAGGAGATAATTTTAATGGAAATCATTTTGTTAGTCAAGCTTTTGAAAAAGGGGCAAACTATTGTGTAGTTGATGAAGTTGAATATCAAATAAATGACAAATGCATTTTAGTAGAGGATGTTTTAAGTTGCTTACAAGCATTAGCTACTCATCATCGCAAGCAATTTGTCATTCCGTTTATAGCCATTACAGGCAGCAATGGCAAAACAACTACTAAAGAATTAATGATGGCTGTACTGTCATCAAAATATAAAACCTATGCTACGGAAGGCAATTTGAATAATCACATTGGTGTGCCCTTAACTATCTTGAAAATAAAAAAGGATGCACAAATGGCTATTATAGAAATGGGTGCTAATCATCAAAAAGAAATAGCATTTTATTGCAATATTGCATTGCCTACACATGGTTTAATAAATAATTGTGGCAAAGCACATTTAGAGGGTTTTGGCGGCATTGAAGGAGTGAAAAAGGGCAAGGGAGAATTGTATGATTTTTTAAAAAATAAGGATGGAATCATTTTTAGAAATTCTGATTTAGAGTATCTAAATGAAATGAGCATTGGCATTGAAAAGCAAGTTACGTATGGCGAACATCAAGCAAATTTTACAGGAAAATCATATACTGAAAATTCTTTTTTACAAGTTGCGGTTTTAACGCAAGGCCTAGAATGTACCATTCATACACAATTAGTGGGCGAATATAATTTAGCCAATGTATTAGGAGCTGTGGCTGTTGGTAGCACATTTGATATTCATATCAATGACATAAAAAAATCAATAGAAGAATATTCGCCTTCCAACTCTCGCTCTCAATTAATGAAAATTGGTACAAACACGGTTATTTTAGATGCATACAATGCCAATCCAACGAGCATGGTTTCTGCCATCAATAATTTCTCTCAATTAGATTATCCAAATAAAATTATTATGATTGGTGCGATGATGGAATTGGGTGATGAAAGTATAAACGAACACCAAAAAATAATCGAATTATTAGCACAATCGAATTGGAAGCAAGTTGTTTTAGTAGGCGGGAATTTCAATGTTGTAAAACATTCATTCATCTATTTTGAAAATTCCACCTTGGCACAAAAGTGGTTTGTTGAAAGTGCATTTCAAAACACCGCCTTTTTAATAAAAGGTTCAAGGGCATTTCAAATGGAAAAAATTATTAATTAATAAAATATTTAATTAAGCTATGGCAAAAATATTAGTCACAGGAGGTGCAGGATATATTGGATCACATACAATTGTAGATTTAATAGAAAATGGATTTGACGTAATTTGTGCCGATAATTTTTCTCGATCATTGCCAACTTCTTTAGATGGAATAAATGAAATCATCGGAAAAAAAATAAAAAACTACCCTGTAGATTTATGCAATTTAGAAAGCACAAAAACTATTTTTGAAGAGAATAAAGACATAGTAGGGGTAATTCATTTTGCCGCATTTAAATCAGTTGGAGAAAGCGTAGAAAAACCTTTAATGTATTATGAAAATAATATGTATAGCTTGCTGAATGTGCTCAAATGCATTCAGGATTACCAAATTGCCAATTTCGTTTTTTCCTCATCGTGTTCGGTTTATGGAAACGTAGATAAATTGCCTGTAACAGAAGACACTCATTTGTCGAATCCAGAATGTGCATATGCTTCAACAAAACAAATGGGGGAGCAAGTAATTAAGGACTTTTCTAAAATTTGCAACACGCAATCTATTTTATTACGATATTTTAATCCCGTTGGAGCGCATACATCTGGTTTAATAGGCGAAGTGCCGTTTGACAAGCCCAATAATTTAATACCTGTAATTACACAAACAGCAATTGGTCAAATTGAAAAAATGTACGTTTGGGGAAATGATTATCAAACTCGGGATGGTTCATGCATCAGAGATTATATACATGTAATGGATATTGCAAACGCGCATACCAAAGCCTTGCAATATTTAATTGCAGCAAAAAATGAATCGAATTGCGAAATATTTAATTTAGGATCTGGAAATGGAGTGACCGTATTAGAAGCCATCAATTCATTTGAAAAAGTAAGTGGCGTAAAACTAAATTATAAATTTGGCCCAAGAAGAGAAGGAGATATAGTCGCTATTTATTCAGACAATTCATTGTGTAAAAGTAAATTAGGCTGGAATCCTGTGTTTTCGATAGATGATATGTTAGAAACTGCTTGGAAATGGCAGTTAGTTTTAGCATCTAAATAAAAAAGGATAAAAATTGTTTTTTTAATAATATGTATTATATTTGATTATCATTTGATTAATAAAATAGCCTTGTGCTAAGTTTTCAAACTGAGAACTACTTTTCATTTGTAAGTTGTCGTTTTAATTTTTAAATAATAATAAGATGAGATTTGGTCAAGTTATTACAAGTAAACGTTCAAAAGGAATTTTAACTTTGAAAAGTTTATTCAAAAAGAAAAAAGAGAATAAACGTAGGAAATCTGTTTGGAGTAAGATTGTTTCTTTTTTGAGATTAAATTAATTATTTATCATTTTTTTAAAGGAAGTAAAATTTTTGCTTCCATAAATATGTAATATTTTCGCTTTCAAACGTAAGAATGATGAAAAAAATTGACATACACACCCATATTATGCCAGAAAAAATTCCAAACTGGTTTGAAAAATTCGGCTATGGGGAGTTCATTCATTTGGATCATCACAAACCTTGTTGTGCTAAAATGATGAAGGGCGATAAATTCTTTCGTGAAATAGAAAGCAACTGTTGGGAGCCGAAAGATAGAATCATTGATATGTCAGCCACAGATGTAGATATCCAAGTTCTTTCAACCATTCCTGTTTTATTTAATTATTGGGCAAAACCTGCTGAAGGTTTAGAAACTTCTCGATTTTTTAATGACCATATTTGTAGCTGTGTAACCAATCACCCGGATAAATTTATTGGTTTAGGCACTGTTCCTTTGCAAGATATCGATATGGCTATTAAAGAAATGGAACGCTGTGTAAAGGAATTGAAAATGCCAGGCATCGAGATCGGTTCAAATATTAATCAACTAAACTTAAGTGATAAAAAATTTGATCCATTTTGGGAAGCAGCACAAGATTTAAATTGCAGTATTTTTATCCATCCTTGGGAAATGATGGGTGAAAACGAGATGATGAAATATTGGTTGCCATGGCTAGTTGGTATGCCAGCAGAAACCGCAAGAGCAATTTGCAGTTTAATATTTGGGGGTGTAATGGAAAAATATCCCAATTTGAAATTCGCATTTGCACATGGTGGAGGTTCATTTCCTGCAACCGTTGGTCGGGTAGAGCATGGTTGGAAAGTTCGACCTGATTTATGTGCAATTGACAACCCAATAAACCCAAGAGATTATTTAGGAAAATTTTGGGTAGACAGCTTGGTACATGATGAAGTTTCCTTTGATGTACTGTTGAAAACCGTTGGCGAAGACAAAATTTGTGTAGGGAGTGATTACCCTTTTCCTTTAGGAGAACATCGACCAGGTGAATTAGTTGAAAGCATGGATATCCCAATTGAAACCAAACAAAAAATGATGTTTGAAAATGCAAT
>CANHJA010000074.1 GCA_947460795.1 Bacteroidota bacterium
TGGTGAAAAAGTTGATAAAGAATTTATCAATCCAGTAGCAAGAACAATGGATGATTATGTGATTATGGTTTCTGCAGATAATAATTACTTATTACCTGGAGAAAAATACAAAGCAAGAATCGTTTTAGGGACTTACAATAAAAAACTGAGCAATTTACGATTCAATGTTGGTGGTCAAACCATTACCGCAGTGAATGGGGTAGCTGAATATACTGCTATAGCAAGTGGATCTGGCCCAAAACAATTTTCTGTTACTGCAACTTTCATGGATTCAGTAGCTGGAAATGTAAGATCTGTAAGGCCTAGAACAATCACCATGGAAAAACCTGCTCAATATTTTGTAGGAGAAGCACAAGCATCTATTTCATTAGACAAAATGAATGTATTTTATATTGGTGTAGACAATCCTATCACATTATCTGCTTCAGGTGTTCCTGCTGGAAATATTACAGCATCAGGTACCAATGTTTCATTAACAAAAGATCCATCTGGAGTTAATAAATATATAGTTCGACCAACGATTTCGCAACAAGGAACAGCTTCAATTACATTAACCGGTAAATTGTCTGATGGAACCACAAAAACATTCGGTACTTTCCCGTATCGTGTGAAAACAATTCCTGACCCTAAAGCTATGTTTGCTGGTAAATATGGTGGAGTAGCGGGTGCCAATGAATTAAAATCTCAATTAGCTATTTTTGCTAAACTTGAAAACTTTGATTTTGCCGCTAAATTTGATGTTATTTCATATGAGTTCTTCTATCAACCGAAAAGAGGTACTCCATTGGAAGGGACAATGAGTAGCATGTATACAAATTCAGGAGATGTTAAATCAGTAATGGATAAATTAAGACCAGGAGATAAATTATTCTTTGACAACATTAAAGCAGTTGGACCAGACAAAAGGGTTAGAAATTTAGGAACTTTGGCTTTTAATATTAATAATTAACAATTTTATTTTATAAATATCATGATAAATATAAATAAGTTTAAATCAGTTTTAGCGTTAACACTTTTAATAAGTGGTTCAGTATATGCTCAACCTGGAGTACCTCCTCCAGTAGGCGTTGGTACAGATCCTGTAGTTCAAGGGGGTACAGGAAGAATAGTAAATGATTCATGGAAACCATCATTACGTAAAGATGGCGTAATTGACAAAGTAGAGCATAATAATTATGTAACTCCGTGGGCACCTATCAGAGAAGCTGATGTGTTATTTAAAAAACGTGTTTGGAGAGAAATTGATACTCGTCAAAAACAAAATTTTGCATTCCGTTATCCTGGTGATGATGAAAGTGGTGGAGGTATGTATATTGAGATTTTGTTAGATGCCATTAAAAAAGGAGAAGTAACTGCTTTTAAAGATGATCGTTTTACAGAACCAATGACTGCAGATGATGTAATGACTAAACTTGCTGGTAAAGCAGATACAAATTATGTTGAAGATCCTGTTACTGGTGAACTTAAAGCCATAGTGAATGTTAAAATGTTCAATCCGGATGAGATTACAAAATATCAATTAAAAGAAGATTGGATATTTGACAAAAACATAGGTCGTATGGTTGTAAGAATAATTGGATTCGCTCCTTTCTATGATAAAAAGAATGCTGACGGATCTTTTAGAATGTCTTTGCCATTATTTTATGTATACTATCCAGATATCAGAGCAAACAATGCGAAGTACGAAGTATACAATCCTGAAAATGATGTTTACAGATATTCATGGGATGATTTCTTTGAAAAAAGAATGTTCTCAAGCTATGTTTTAAAAACTACAATGAACAATCCTTTTCAAGACGATATCATGAATCTTAAAACAGGGATAGATCGCTTAAATCAATCGGAAGAAATTAAAGAAAAATTATTTAATAAAGAACACGATTTGTGGGTTTATTAAAAAAACTAATAATAATATAAAAAAAACACCGAATCATTTCGGTGTTTTTTTATGTATAAAGTTATGCTATTAATACAGTTTGCTTTTTACTAATTTCCATTTGTGAAAACGGTGTATTATAGCAACTCGCAATACACCCAAGCCATATTTTAAACTTCTACTGAAATTAATACTGGAGGCCTCTTCAAAATATTTTGTAGGACAAGTTATCTCCGCTATTTCATATCCTTTCATAAAAATTTGAGAAAGCATTTCATTGTCGAAAATAAAATCATCATTGTTATTGTTGTAATTAATGGCCATTAACACGTCTTTCGAAAATGCTCGATATCCAGTATGGTATTCACTTAGCTTTTGGTTTAATAAAATATTTTCTATTAAAGTTAGAAATCGATTGAAAATATATTTATAAATGGGCATACCTCCGTTTAATGCACCTTTTCCTAAAATTCGGGAGCCTAATACCACTGGATATAATCCACTCGCTATGATATGAGACATAGAAGGAATTAATAAAGGAGTATATTGATAATCAGGGTGTAACATGATTACAATATCAGCACCTAACTCCAATGCTTTGTTGTAACAACTTTTTTGATTTCCTCCATAACCTTTATTTTTATCATGCTTAATGATGTGTTTAATCCCTATTCGACGACCTACCTCAATGGTATCATCTTTACTCGAATCGTCCACAAGAACCACCTCGTCAACAATATCAGAAGGAATTTCATTGTATGTCTTCTCAAGTGTTTTGGCTGCGTTATAAGCAGGTAATACAACTACTATTTTTTTATTATTCAGCATGAGTCTGCAAATTACAACGAAAAAATAAATTACAACACCAATTGAAATGCTGGTTTCTCAGTATTTAATAAATTCGATTTTGCGTGCACAATAATATTCTTATGCTCATCATAAATGGTGCATTCTGTATTGGCAATTTTTTTGCCCTTTCGAATTACTTTTCCTAAAGCAAATATGGTCGAACCTATAGGAGCACTCCATAAATAATCAATAGATAAATTGACCGTTGTGTAAATGGTTTCAGCATGCGTGCTATAAAATGCCAGCCCACATATTTCATCACAAATCATGGCGGCCATCCCTCCATGAAGCATTTTTGAAGGATTTGTCATTTCTTCTCGAACAGTTAATGAAACTTCCACCTCTCCATCTTGAACTCGAAGAATTTTATAATGAAGCCATTGGCCAGCTTTTGAGTGAGACTGAGTAAAGTATTGACCTTCTAATTGTTTTAATTGATGTGCTATATTAAATATTTTTTCCATTTACAATTGCAAAATTAATATATATTCAAAAATATAGATTAATTTTATATTTATTAAATATAGTAATAAGTTTTATTTATGACATTAACACAAATTGAATACATTGTAGCTGTAGAAAGAAATGGAAGTTTTGTGACTGCTGCAGAGAAATGTTTTGTAACTCAGCCTACTTTGAGTATGCAAATTCAGAAACTAGAAGAAGAACTTGGAATAAAAATTTTTGATAGAAATCATCATCCAATTGTGGCTACGGATATGGGAAAAAAAATTTTAGAACAAGCAAAAAATGTAATTTTTGAAAGAGATAAAATAGATGAACTGATCATGATGCAAAAAGATGAATTAATCGGTTCATTGAATATTGCAATCATACCAACAGTAGCTCCTAGCATAGTGCCCAGCGCACTCAAGTCGTTTGTAAAAAAATACCCTAAATTGGATATTACAATAACTGAAATGACAACATCTCAAATCATTTCTAAATTAAAAGAAGGGGAATTGGATTTTGGAATTTTAAGTACACCGTTGTACGAAAAATCATTAAAAGAAAATATCCTTTATCATGAACCATATGTATTGTATGCAACTAAAGGGCATAAATTATTAAGTAAAAAAATAATTTCACCTGAAGATTTAGATCCAAATGAAATTTGGTCATTAGGAGATGAACATTGTATGCGTTTTCAAATAATTAATTTATGTGGTAAGCAAAAGTTTGTAGGCGCCAACAATCCATTTACATATAACTCTGGTTCGTTGTCATCATTAACAAGAATGGTTGATATCAATGGTGGTTATACGATTATGCCAGAACTAAGTTTAGCTGAATTGAGTGAGGATAAAATGAGTCAAGTAAGGTATTTTAAAGATCCTGTACCCGTTAGAGAAATCAGTTTGGTAACGAATAAATATTTTACTAAAAACAAGTTGGCAATTGCCTTCACTGAAAGTATTGTATCCAGTATTCCAAAAGAAATGTCTGCAAAAAATAAAAAGAAAAATATTCTAGATATTCGCTAATTATTTTTACAGATATAAAATTTATTTAAAAAGTGCTGTATAATTTCTATGTTTTTGAAATTATGCCGCATTTTATCTTCGAGTAAAAGAGTGTCTGTTTTGTTTTGAGAAATAAAATTGAATATTACAATTCCGTTTGGAGATAATCTTTCCGCACATAAGCTGATAAAATATTCTGTTTGAATATCATGAGGCACGGTGGTGCCTTTAAACACGTCCACGCCAATTAAATCATATTTTTTAGAGGATTCTTTTAAAAAGATGAAGGCATCTTCACAAATCCATTCCACATTATTTTTAGCATTCAATCCCATCAATTCTTTGCTCAATGCCAATACATCTTCGTCAATATCTACAAGTGTTGATTCAGGATAATGGTGGTAATCTTCTTGTAGTATTTGCAATGCACTGCCTAAGCCTGTGCCTAGCAACAGAAAAGAATTTAACAATGGGATTTCTTTTTTTATTTTTTTAAAAGGCAACCTAAACGGTTCGTAACTTGTTCCTTGAGAATAAATTGCATCAGCACAGGATAGCATCATTTGATTTCTAAATAAATAGACGCGTAACAAATTATTTTTTACACTTTTTACTTCCTTGAGTTTAAAAGGGAAAAAATATGAGATTGCTATTTTATAGAAAGGGAATTTCATTGAACAATATTAACGATGGCCAAATAATAAGCTGCCAATTCTTACCATGGTACTGCCTTCCTCAATTGCAATTGTATAATCACTGCTCATGCCCATTGATATTTCTGCAAAATCTTTTTTATTTATAAAATAGCTGTTTTTTATAAATTGAAATATACCTTTCAATTGTTTAAATTCATTTCTAATTTGATTTGTATCATTTGTATTTGTGGCCATCCCCATAATACCAACAATATTTACATGCGCATAATTTTTCGGGTTGGATAAATAATAATCCATTAATTCTATCAATTCTGTTTGGTCTAAACCAAATTTAGTTTCTTCGTTTGCTACATGCATTTGTAGCAAAATATTAATTACTCGATTATTTTTCGCAGCCTGTTTTTCTACTTCATTCAACAGTTTTAAACTATCAATTGAGTGTATCATGGAAACAAAAGGAGCAATGTATTTTACTTTATTTGTTTGCAAATGGCCGATTAAGTGCCACTCAATATCTTTCGGCATTTGCTCCTGTTTGTCAACCATTTCCTGTACTTTATTTTCGCCAAATATGCGTTGCCCTTTATGGTAAACAGGCATAATTTCTTCCACTGGCTTTGTTTTGGAAACAGCTACTAATTTAGTGTGGGTAATTTTTAATTCCTCACAAATGGTCTCAAATGAACTCATATTTATTCTTTGCTAAATAATTTACGAACGATTCCTTTATTGGTTTTTAATTGCAATATATAATTGCCTTTTGCAAGTTTATCTGTTGGGATATTGATTGCATAAGATTGATTATATATGATTGGTTGGCCAATAAAGTCAATAATAGAATAGCTGTAAATGGTTGTGTTTGATGGAGAAGAAACAGTTATATAATTACTTGATGGATTTGGATATAAAGTGAAGGAAGATACCCCATTGTTTTCTTTGATATTCAATGCAGTGCAATCACTTGTGCCCCAAATACAATCTGCAAATTGTGGGTAATCGATAAATGGGTTTCTGTTTCCTTGCAGTAAAAAAACAGCTTCATTTCTGTCAATTTCTTTTTGACTAACGGGATCGTTATTATGCCATTGTAATAATACAGAAACCGCTGCAGGTGTTAGTTCTGCGCCATTAGCCATTTCCCAATTTTGCCAATTTGCATCTTCGCTTTCGTAACGGGCACTCATATAAAAATAGGCTCTCGCAAAATCTCCTTTATAGGCGTCTATCGGTTCAAAAATTTTATTTGTATAACCTGGGTATGTAGTACCATTTCCTAATTTTGTGCCATTGCTAGAAGTATAGGTTGTGTTACTTACATTGCCAAAAGGAAATGCAGCGTGTTTGTTATTTATCCAACCATCAGTTGCAAAAAGATGATGTAAATCAGAATACATAGGATATGAATTATCTCCACCATAATATTCTTTTGGCCAAGAGTGTTCTCTGTTAAAACAATCTCCTTCACCGCTGTAGTTGCCACATTGATTCGTGCCAAAGTTAAAAATAAAAGTGGGAGTGCCATTCGGAATATCGGTATACATATCCCAAACTTTTCCATTTGCTTTCACATCGGTACTTTCGAAAGCAGTCCATAAATCTTGATATAATAAGAAGTTATGCCCTTTAATAATATTGTGTAAAGTCGATTTTAAAATAGTTCCGTTTTTACCTAAAGCCGCGGCATAATATTGTGCATTGGCATTGATTGTAAAAATAAAAAAAAGCAGGATTGTGGTGTTGATTTTTTTTCTAAACATGTGTATTTTTTAATGGGATGCTGTTTGTTTTGATTTAAATATTTCTTTAAAAATGCCAACAAAGGAGATGTAATTTAACGGAAATTCTACCATTACATGCATAAAACTTAAAAGAAACAACCATTTAAATCCTAATGAATAGTCTACCACATATAATGCAACCGATACAATCCATAAAACAAGAATTAATAAGGCCCTACTTTTTGGGATTTCATGCCAACCAATCACTTTTGTTTTAGAAAACCAATTTAAATAATGATAGGTGTATGCAAAAGCTATAAAGCGCATAACTGCAATGCCAGTTTGTGAATGAAAAATTAATTGAATCATATCTTTTTCACCAGCACTTTTAGCATCTAAAAAATGTATTAATGTATTGTTTAGGCTTGCAAATTCTTTGTATGATTTTAATCCATAAGAAGTAACTCCTACAAATATTGTGTCTTGAAAAACAAAGAATAAAATAAAAGGAATAATAAAATGAAGTACAACAGAAATGTAGCCAACCTTAGAACTGTTTTTTAATGCTCCATATAACATAAATAGTAAGGTAAAAACATACACATGAATTAAAGTTGGTAAAAACATGCTGAAAAAAAGCATGTGGTCATCCGAAATAGCAGACAATAATATGACAACAATAACTCCGACAATTTTGTATACATTGTTTTTGATAAATGCAAAAAATAATGAACTTGCAAAAGCTATGTAGATGGCTCTATTAATCCATTTATATTCAATTTCAAAATCGGCCAAGCCGATGTATTGTTTTAAATTAGTGACCGTTAAAAACAAGGATATAATAATTAATAAAATAACGTCGCGCTTGTTGGTAGCATAATAATTTTTATCATGGAGCCAAGAAATTTCAGTTAGATAATGCAAAGGCCCCAAAACCCCATACGCAAATAAAAACAATTCAAATGGCATGATAAATGCTAAAATGCAAGAAAAAATCAACAAGCCAATGTTGACATAATCTAAACGATTTGCTGTAGTGATGGCAGACATAAAAATGAGTATATAATCAAAGATAAGAAAATAAATAAATTGCGATTATTTATCTAAATTGATGTCGATAGAAGCAATGCATTTGTCTATCAATAAAATATATTTATCCAATTCTTTATGAGAAGGCACGCTATTTTTTGAAGATTTTGTTTCAGATTTATCGAGTGCGTTACTAGCCAATTTTTGAGTTTCAAATTCTTTTAAATAAGTAAAGACTGTATTTCTCAATTCCTCATTTTCTTTCTCCAATCGATCGCATCGCAATTTGAGTTTTGTAACTTTCGCCGTTATTTCACTAATAATAGAACTTGCATTCATTTGGTAAAAATACATGCCAAGATTTCAAAATCCAAAAATCAGGAACTATAAAATTCTTAAATTATTCCTCTTGCAAAATTTCATCTACATATAAATACAAATATATTTATTCCATCAAAAAATTACTTTTATTTAATCTCCAATCAATGGCTAATAATATTTGAGTGAATTGGCGGTATGTTTTAGGTTCAGATATTTAAAATTATTAAAAACCGCCTAATTTGATATCAAACGCGATTTTAATAAATAAAAACAGCCCTATTGCAAACATACAAATTGCTGAAATTCGATTGAGGTAAATGATATTTCGAGGTGTCAATGAAGTGCGGATAGATTGCGCTAAAAACACTTTAAGGAAATCAAATCCTAAAATAAGACTTAAACAACTCCCAAAAAAAAGAATTCTATACGAATTCGTCATATTGGAAATGGCTGCAACAGAGGTAATCCAAGTTAATATAACCCCTGGGTTGAAACAATTCAGCACAAATCCGCTAGAAAAAATTTTCCAATAATCCCGATTTGAAACAGTTGCCATGTCTTGTTTGTTTCGAGTCACTTTTATTTTCTTGAAAAATCCATATAGTCCAATGAGTATAAACACAGTTGAGCCTAAATAGCCAATTAATTTTTCATGAGAAAGTAAGCCATAAAGCCATCCTGATGCTTGATTGGCTAGAATTACAAAAATAATATCACTTAAAGAAACTCCAATTACAAAGCTCATCCCAGCTTTCCAGCCATAACTAATACTGTATTTTAGGATAGCAAAAATGGTCGGTCCAACCGAAATAGCCATAAATAATCCAAAAGCCAATCCTGCTATCAATGCTGAAGTCATATGCAATAAAAGTACAAATTAATCTTTTAAATACCCAAAAAATAACTGATTAATCTGATAATTGCATGATAAATAAAAATATATGTAACATTGCAAACCTGTTAAAAATATTTTTCGTCTTTCAGGAGGTCAAAATTTTATTAATTAAAATAAATAACCTATTTTTAACCCAAAATAGAGAGATTAAGATGAAAAAACTTTTCCAGTTTCTAATTGTAGCTTTGATGCTTACTTTTTTTGTAAATAAAGTTTCTGCAACACACGTTGCTGCGGCTGATTTGTACTATGAATACCTTTCTCCGTTAAAGTATAAAGTGCATTTGATTTTATATAGAGATTGTAAGCCAGGTAATTCAGGGTTATTTAATCCTGAACAAATTACTGTAAAATCTGCGTCATGTAATCAAAATTTAACACTTGATGTGGATACTACCGGTAACAATACAAGAAAAATTTATGGAGATTTATGCCCTAACGTAAATAACTGGTGTGTAGATGCTAACAGTGTATTTCCGGGATATGAAGAGTGGGAATACACAGCAGATATAAATTTGCCAATGGCTTGTACAGATTGGGTTTTCGAATATTCACTTTGTTGTAGAAACAATGCGATTTCAAACATCTCTACTAATACAGCTACGTTAACTCCTGGTGCATTGTCATTAACCATTTCAGCTGGATTAAACAACGTCGCTAGAGCCATAAATAACTCGCCAAGACTGACTATAAAACCAATTCCTTATGTTTGTGTGAATCAGCCAAAAACATATTTAAATGGTCCTGTTGATCCTGATTTAGATTCATTGTATTTTGTTTCTCAAACACCATTAAACACAGCAGCACTTCCTGCAGTATGGTGGGGTACAAGTAGTCAAGCTAATCCATTCGGGGCTTCCGCACCTGGAGGATATGTAGTAGATCCTGTTACAGGAACGGCAACTTTTACACCCAATACAATTAATACATATGTAATGGCATTTAAGTGCTTTGATATTGATCCAAACA
>CANHJA010000075.1 GCA_947460795.1 Bacteroidota bacterium
CTAAAATCGAAAAACCTACTATTTTAATTACAAATGATGACGGTGTTACAGCGCCAGGCATTGCTGCATTGGTTGAAGTAGCAAAGCAATATGGTAAAGTAATCGTGGTTGCTCCCGATACTCCTCAATCTGGAATGGGACATGCAATTACAATAGGTGATCCATTGCGTGTAAATTCAGTTAATTTATTTGGACCAGATGTTGAGGCCTACCAATGTTCTGGCACGCCTGTTGATTGCGTGAAATTAGCTGTAGATGTTGTTTTGCACAAAAAACCGGATTATTGTTTCAGTGGCATCAATCATGGATCAAATGCTTCTATCAATGTTATTTATTCTGGAACAATGTCTGCTGCAATGGAAGCTCATATTGAAAATATTCCTGCCATTGGTTTTTCTTATATGGATTATAGTTTTGATGCTGATTTTTCATTAGCCCAACAAGTAGCTAACGAGGCTATTCATCATATTATTCATGGAATTATACCTCCTCATGGTTTGTATAACGTAAATATTCCTAAAATAGATCCTAAAAAATATAAGGGTTTGAAAGTTTGTCGTCAGGCGCACGCAAAATATCAAGAAAAATTTTTAGAAAGAATAGATCCTCACGGAAAAAAATATTATTGGCTAACAGGTGAATTTAAAAATTTAGACAAATCAAAAGATACAGATGTGTATGCATTGGCAAATAATTTTGCAAGCATTGTGCCTGTTCAATATGATTTGACCGATTATCAATTGATGGATAAAATAAAATTGTAATTTATTTTGATTGATAGTATGCACATACAATTTATGCAACGTTGCTTAGATCTTGCTCAAAAAGGAATGGGTAATGTTTCACCCAATCCTATGGTTGGCGCTGTATTGGTGCATGATAATAAAATTATTGGCGAAGGCTATCACCAAAAATTTGGTTCAGCTCATGCAGAAGTAAATTGTTTAAATTCTGTTGTTGATAAAGAATTAATACCTTTTTCTACATTGTATGTTTCATTGGAGCCCTGTTCGCATTTTGGAAAAACCCCTCCATGTGCCAATTTAATTCTTGAAAATAAAATTAAAAAAGTAGTGATTGCTACAACAGATTTCTCGTCTAAAGTTAATGGGAAAGGTATTTCGTTACTAATAGAAAATGGGGTAGAAGTTATAGAAGGGATTTTGAAAACCGAGGCCATAGAATTAAACAAACGGTTCTTTTTTGCGCAAGAAAATAAACAACCCTATGTAATTTTGAAATGGGCACAATCTAAAGATGGTTTTATCTCTAAAAACAACGAGCAAATACAAATTTCATCAGAAATGACGAATACATTAGTCCATCAATGGAGGCATGAAGAGGATGCCATTTGGGTAGGTTTTAATACTGCAAATATTGATAATCCCAAATTAAATGTTCGTCATGTGATTGGACAAAATCCTATCAGAGTTATTTTAGATAAAAATCTTTCTTTACCCACTCATTTGAATTTATTTGACCATAGTCAAACTACTTTTATTTATAATTTTAAGAAAAATGAAAATGAGAAATTAACTCATTTTATAAAAATTGATTCTGAAAATTATTTATCACAAATGTTAAATCATTTGTTTCAACAAAATATTTCATCTGTATTAATCGAAGGAGGAACTAAGCTTCTTCAAGAAATTATAGATTCTAACTTATGGAATGAAATCAGATTGATCAATTCTCCAATTGAATTAAAAGAGGGTGTCAAGTCTCCTGTAATTCATAATGAACGTTTGGAAAAATCATTTAGGATTGACCAAGATTTAATACAGCTATATAAAAATATAAAAAAATAATTTTGATTTATTTATTCCTCTCTATATTATTAAGCACTTTTTTAGGAGTTATTTTTGTTTATTTCAATAAGCACAAAATATATATTTTTCAAGCAATCGTGTTTAACTACTGGGTTTGTGTAATTACGGGTAGTTTGGTATTGGGTAATTTTCCTATACATACTAATTCTGTACAAACAGATTGGTTTAAAATGTCAATTATCATGGGGGTCTTATTTATCAGTGTGTTTAATTTAATTGGTATATCATCCGTATTAGTAGGAGCAACAATTACGCAAACTGCAAATAAACTATCTCTTACAATTCCTGTTGTTGTTTCTTATTTTTTGTACCATGAAAATATTAGTTTGCTTAAAATGATTGGCATTTTATTAGCTTTAATTGCAGTCATTCTTACCATGTCAAAAAAATCAAGTGGAGAGAAAAAGAAAATTCCATTGTGGGAATTTTCGTTGCCAATTGTCTTGTTTGTCAGCAGCGGTGTGGTTGATTCTATTACAAAATATGTTCAAAATAAATATTTAATTAGCGAAGCAATTTCAAAATCTTATATTATTGCTGGATTTATGGTTGCAGCAATAATAGGGTCTGTTATTTTACTTTTTTTATACATTACTGGTAGAAAAAAGTTTGAATTTAAAAATGTTTTAGCCGGTATAATTTTAGGAGTCCCAAATTATTTTTCTATTTATTACTTAATTAAAGCGTTACAAAATAAATCGATGAATAGCTCTGCAACTATTCCAATTAATAACATAGGTGTTCTTTTTTTAGTCAGTATTTTTGGAATTTTTATTTTTAAAGAAAAGCTAACCCGTTTAAATTATATTGGATTAGGGTTGACATTACTAGCAATATTATTTATTTTTTTAGGGGATTCATAAAATTAATATTATCAATCAAATTACTACATATCAAACGCTTTTTAAAAAAACGGAAGCAGAATTTAAGGATAGAGGAAGCCGATTTATCGGTTATGCTTTTCCAATAAAATCTATTGAAGAAGGAAAGCAGCAACTAAAAATAATAAAAGAACAACATCCTAAGGCAGTGCATCATTGCTTTGCCTACAAATTAGGCTTAGATGACACGAATCATAGGGCAGTTGATGATGGAGAACCAAGTGGTAGTGCAGGAAAACCAATTTTAGGGCAAATACAAAGTTTTCAATTAACCAATACAATGGTAGTTGTTGTTCGTTATTTTGGAGGTGTGTTATTAGGAGTACCAGGATTAATTAATGCCTATAAAACATCAGCTCAATTGGCTTTGCAAGAAAATGAAATAATTCAAAAAAATGTTGAGATAAGTTATTTGATGAAATTTGATTATACTCAAATGAACGAAGTGATGCGTATTTTAAAACAGTACGATTGCACGATATTAAAACAAGAAATGATGTTATTTTGTGAAATAATCTTTGCTGTTACTTTATCAAATCAAGAAATTGTTATTGAAAAAATAAATCAGCTGCGAACAGTAGAATTAGAAAAGTTAACTAAATAATTTACAAAAAGAAACAAAATTATCTAGTTTGAAATCTATTAAATGATGCGGCAAATTCACTTTAGTTGTAGTTTCAACTAAAACTGTAGTGGCTCCAATTCGTTTTCCAAAATCTAGATCTGATAAATTATTCCCAACCATTATAGAGTTTGAAAAATCAATTTGAGGGTAATCAATTTTAGCCTGTAAAGCCATGCCGATATTGGGTTTTCTATTGACAGAATCCGTTATTTCTGGAGCGAAATAAAATGCATCTATGTTGGCAAGGTGCAGATTAAGTTCCTTATTTAAATGTGTGTGTATAGAATGTAAGTCGTTAACTGTCATTAACTCTTTCCCAATTCCACGTTGATTCGTTACAACAATTATTCTGTTAAATATTTTATTGAGCAAATGAAAATTTTCAAGTACACCGTCATACCAAACAAATTCATCAACATTTCTAATGTAGTCATTCTCTTTTTCAATATTCAATACCCCATCTCTATCTAAAAATAAAGTTGTGTTTTGGTCGATATATTTTTTAAAATATTCTTGCATTATTTATTTCTTTTTATTTTCAAGAGGCGCAGCAATTTCCAATTTTTCGATTCCAATGTTCATGATCATTTTTCCAAATTGAACATCTGCACGATTATTATCTTTTAGTAATTTTATGGTACCTATTTCTTTACTTTTAAGCATTCTAACTTTTGAACCAACATTTATTTTAGATTTTATTTGAAGAATTCGATGTTCTTTAAATGCTTGTGTTTTTTCAAATTCATCTTGTTCTTTCTTCTTAGCTTGTTCATATCCTGCCAATTTAATAAACTTCTGAATAATTGGTTTTTTATCTTTTGAATTCGACCATTCTTGTGTTAATTGATGTAATTTTTTTCCATAATCTATCAGTTTTTGTCGATCCTCTTTTTGCTCTTTGCTCTGTTCTAAAGTTACTTCCAATTTGTCGTTCAGTTGTTGAAACTCCCTTTTTTCTGCTGTGGTTTTACCCATTTGTTTTTGCAAATCACGTTTAATCTTTGCTAAAATATTTTTCTCTAATTGCAATTGAGAAAGGAGTTTATCCATTTGTAATTTTTCTTTCGATAATTTTTGTTTGGCTTCTTCAATTATTTCAATTGGCAATCCGATTTTTTGTGCAACTTCAAATGTAAACGAACTGCCAGGTTCTCCGATATGAAGTTGATATAAAGGTTTCAATGTTTTACTATTAAATAGCATGCAAGCATTAAAGATTCCTTCGTTGTGATTGGCTAATAATTTAAGATTGGTAAAATGGGTTGTAACTACACCATGTGCTTTCGTTTCATTCATCTTGTTTAAAATTACTTCTGCCATTGCCCCTCCCATATCTGGGTCAGAACCCGTACCAAATTCATCAATTAAAAACAATGTTTTTTCATTGGTGTGTTTCAGGAAATAATTCATTTTTTGCAAACGGGAACTATAGGTGCTTAAACCATCTTCAATGCTTTGATTATCACCTATATCACCATATAAACTTTGTTTAATGCTCATTTCACTTTTTGCTGCAACAGGAAGTAGTAAGCCACATTGAAACATAATTTGCAATAACCCAATTGTTTTTAGCGTAATTGATTTGCCACCTGCATTGGGGCCACTGATAACCATAATTCGAGCATCTTCTACAAATGAACAATTGATGGGAACGGTTGCTTGATTTTTTTCATTTTGTTGCAAATACAATACTGGGTGAAAAGCATTGAATAATATAGTTTGATTTTTGTTTTTTGAAATAATAGGCTTTGTGGCTTTTAATAATTGGCCCAATTTAGCTTTTGCTTTCACAAAATCCAATTCTACCATTATTTCATAATAATCTTTTATAATATGCTGAAAGGGTTTAATTATGGTAGTCAAATCTTTCAGAATTCGGTAAATTTCTTTACGTTCTCCATCTTCCAGTTCCATTCGTTCATTATTGAGCTCTACTACATTTTGGGGCTCAATGAATGAGATACTTCCTGTTGACGATTGACTTAAGATAATTCCTTTAACTTCTCTTTTATATTCAGCTAGTACTCCTAAAACTCGACGACCATTTACATAACTTTCTTCAAAATCGGCTAATTGGCCTGCTTTTTTCAAACGTTGTATATGGTTTCTATATATTCTATCCGTCTTTGCTCTATTTTCTTGCAATTCCTTTCTAATGCTCAGTAGGAGAGGAGAAGCATCATCTTTTACAATGGCATCTTTGTCAATTATTTCATCAATAAATTGAATTACTATTTTGTCTTTTTCAAGATGAGATAGTTTGTTTACTAAATAAGGATATACATCTAATTTGTCAGAAAAATATTGAATAAGCTCATTACTGAACTTAATTAAATTTCTTATTTGATGAAATTGTAAGGCAGTTAAAACCGTATTTTCGATGGTTAATAAATGCAATTCTTTATCAATTTCTGGATAAGAATTTGGTATAAATGAATCATTTTTTAATAGAGACATTAAAACCTCATTTGTTTCAGCCAATTCTTTTTCAATGTGGAAAAGAGATACTTTTGGTTTTAAAATGAATGCTTTTTCTTTCGCATTTTTACCAAAACAAAATTCTGCTACTTTATCTATTATGTAGTTAAAATCTAATTGTTCAGGTAAATTATTAGGAAAAATATTCATGTTTATTTTAAAAGCTCCAATGGTATCAAAGGTATATTATATTTTACTTCTTCTAAAAATAAACCACATCCTTCTGCACTAAAATCAGCCTTTGTACAATCTTTAGAATCTATAATAGATTGAAAATCTCGAATGGAAATTTTTCCTCGACCAACTTGCAAAAGTGTTGCTACTATGGCTCTTACCATTCCTCTTAAAAAACGATTGGATTGAATATGAAAGGTTATCGAGTTTTTATGAACTTCCCAATATGCCAAATCAATAGTGCAGAAATAATTATTTACATCCGTATTTCTTTTTGAAAAACTGGTAAAGTCAAATTTACCTATCAACAATTTAGCTGCTTTGTTCATTAATTCTACATCAATGGGGAATGGAAAAAAATAAGCAGTATCTTTTAGAAAAGGATTTTTTTCTTGAATAATATGATAACTGTATTTTCGTCCTGTTGCATCAAATCGAGAATGATTATTTAACTCAACAGCATATATATTTTTTACCACTAAATCTTTATGAACAATTGCGTTCATACTATAAATAGTTTTATTGGTAAGTGGTTTTTCTGTGTCAAAATGCAAGAAGTTTTGATAAGCATGCACTCCGGCATCCGTTCTACTAGAAGTAGTTGTTTGTATCTCTTGTTTTAATATAAGTGACAAAGCTCGGTTAACTTCACCTTGAACAGTAAGTTGATTGTCTTGAATTTGAAATCCATTGAAGGATGTTCCTAAGTAGGCTACTTCAATAAAATATCGCGCCATTTCAATTATTTTTGCTTTGCTGAAGTTGCAACAATATTGTCTTTTTCAATGATGAACTTTTCTAATTTAGTCGTTGGTAAACGTAAATGAATAGGAACCAATGTTGTTTTTATTTCTTCATCAAATTTTGGATTCCATCGTTTCAATTTAACTAAATCTTCATCTAAAATCATTGAAATAGTTTTTAAATTATAGGTTCCTTTAACTTTTAAAATCACCATTTGAGACAATTCTTCTTGTGAAAATTGAGGTTTCTTTACTTCCTCATTTTCATCTGCTTCCATTTCATCTTTTGCAGAAGATTGATTGGTAGTAGAATTGTTTTTTACTGTACTATTTTTATCAGCTTTTGTAGTTAATTTTCCATTTCTGGGTACTCCTCCCATGCTTAAAACATTCGTAAATTTATCAAGGATAGCACTGGTTGCTATAAAGGCCATAACATGATTTTGTGTTTCTCCAGGTAATTTTGATTTGATGTCCCAAAAACTTCTTCCTTTGCCCGCATTAATCGCTCTTAAAACTGGTGCAGGGCCACAATTGTAAGAAGCAATAACTAGTAACCAATCATTGAACATCGAATGAAGTTTTTTTAAATATCGAGCTGCTGCATTCGTACTTTTGTAAAAATCTCTTCGTTCATCAATAGTTTCATCTACACGCAAACCCATCATTTTAGCGGTTGGTGACATAAATTGCCATGGACCAACGGCGCCAACAGGTGAAACAGCATTGCAATTCATAGCAGATTCAATTATTGCTAAAGATTTCATTTCCTTAGGAACATTGTATCGTTTCATTACATTGTCAATAAGTTTAAAATATGCTTTGTTAGTTGATTGTAATCGAGTAATATGTACTCCATGTTTAGCATGATAGCTTTTTACATAATTGGTTATGTAATCCGTAAATGATCCATAAACTTGTTGGTTTACTGTGAAGAATGTTGGACCTTTTGATTTCTCAGGAATATTTTTTGGAGCTCTAGTAACAAATCTTGAACTGTCTGCCGATTTTTTTGCAGTAGCTTTTGCTATGCTGTCATTTCTGGCTTGAATTTGTGCTAATCGCTCTTTAGTAGGAGGTCTTGTAATAATTATGATTGAATCTTTTTTATACGCAAAAGACGTATTTACAAAAAATGTAAATACAAAAACCAGTAAAAAATATACAGATACAATATTTTTCATGTTGTTTGTTAGTCTTTTTAAAAATAATTTGCTTATTTTTCTTGATCGTGTATGCCAGATTCTATCTCAGATTTAATATTGTCTTTAGCATCTTTAAATTCACGCATCCCACGTCCTAATCCTCTCATTAATTCAGGTATTTTTTTACCTCCAAATAACAACAATACCGCTAAAAGAATTAAAATCCATTCTGAGCCTCCTGGCATTCCGATTAGTAATGTATTTAAAATTGACATTTTATTAAGTTTTATAACGCAAATATACTTCAAAATAAGAATAGTTTGCTTATCCTTATCGTTAAAATTCAATTTTATAGCTGAATTTCAAATGATTTGAAGCCAAAAATGCTTTTATTTAATAGCCTTGCTTATGTTTTTTTGAATTGTATCAAATACAAAAACATCTTCATTGTTCTTTTTCATGTAGTATTTTTCTCTAGCATATTTTTCTAGCGTGATACTGTCATTTTTAAGGAGGTTTTTTTCCTGTTGAAGAATGTTTACTTCTTTTTCAAGGTATTCAATTTTTTGCTCCATGGCATCTAATTCGTCCTTTTGATTTTTTTGAGAAATTAAATCATACTGGGCAAAGAAAAATACCCATACTAAAAAAAGTACGCTTACTATTAAGTATTTATTTTTTAGTATGGATAAAATTTTCATAATGAATAAATTGAAAATTATGCTTTTGATTCTGTATTTTGTTTTTTACGATAAGCACTTGTCAAGTCCATTGAGATAGCACTTCTGTCCATTTTTAAAATGGTATTGCGATCTACTTCAACAGAAATTGTTCCGTCTTCATTGCTTTTTACAATTTTACCATAAATACCTGCAGTCGTAATAATTGTATCTCCTATGTTGTTCGTATCTGCAAATTCTTTTTGTTCTTTTGCACGTTTCATTTGAGGACGAATCATGAAAAAATACATTACGCCAACCATGCCAATCATGAATACTACATTTACCATAGGATTCTGTTTTCCACCTTCACCGGCCATTAAAATTATTGTTTCTAAAGTCATTTTTTATATTTTTAATATTCACAAATGTAATTGATAATTTCTTCCTTCTTCAAATAATGGGAAAGAAATTTAATTATTTACGGTAGCTAAAATTTTCAACACATAAGTGGATGGATTTCCATTGGTTGTAATTGTAACTGTTTTCTCATTAAATCCATGCTTCCCTTGACTATTAAATGTCACTTTCATTTTGCTTTTTTCGCCTGGCTGCAATGGGGAAGAGTTATATTCAGGAACCGTGCAACCACAAGATCCTTTTGCTTCATTGATAATAATTGCTTTTTTACCAGTATTGGTGTAGGTAAATTCAAATTCGGCCATTTCCCCTTCTTTCATTGTTCCAAAATCATGCAAGGTGTCATCAAATTGTAGATGACCTAAACTAGCTAAATTGGAAGCATTCATATTTTCTGCACTTCGAGGGTTTTCAACTAAATCTGTTGATAGTTTTCCTTTTAATGCATCTTCAGTTTCTTTGTCATTATTTGATTGACAAGCATAAAAAAATGAAGATATGGCAGCTAATAAAACTAATTTTTTCATGTTTATTTTCTTTCTTTTTTTATAAAATCGTTTTTATGAATTTTGTTTTGTGCTTCTAAATCTTTTTTTACATTATCCAACAATCCATTTACAAATTGACCACTTTGTGGAGTGCTATAACCTTTAGCTAAGTCAATATACTCATTGATAGTTACTCTTACTGGTATAGAAGGAA
>CANHJA010000076.1 GCA_947460795.1 Bacteroidota bacterium
GCTGGTAGTGTTAATCGTTGAATTTCCCGTAACGGTTAAATTAACTCCATCTTGGCACAATGAAATAGAATCCCCTGTAATTGTAAATCCTGCAGCATATGATGGAGGACAGTTAGGAGGTACAGGTTGTGCATATACTTTGCTGTTTTGAACCAAAGAAATCGATAAAAAACAAAATAAAAATATATAAAATTGACGCATGTGGTATTTTTTTAAAGTTTCGAAAGATAAATATACAGTATTTAGACTTATAATTTTACTTACAAGACATACTTTTTATTGAAGTAGTTGGCTAAAATTAATATTTAGGCTTTTCTTTTTTTGAAAATCGACAATACCCACACAAAACTCAATACCAAAAACATGGCGATTAATTGATGTGCTTGAGCTAAATATTCAAACAACCCAAAGCCATTTCGGGTTAAATGTGTAGAAGCTAAAACTGTAAAAATTCCTAATAAAACTTGTACAAATACAAACCCTAATGGAACCCATTTATATTTATTAAACAATGTAGAATCCTTTATTTTCAATGCTTTTACATACCAAATACCTATTAATAGGATTAATAGATAGGCGATGGTTCTATGGAAAAAGTGTACATTTATTGGATGTTTTATCCAACTTTCAGATGAAACAACGGAGGGATAATAATCTCCATTAATAGAAGGCCAGGTTGGAGCTACTGTTGCTGCTTTTAAACCAGCCATAAATGCACCATACATCAGTTGAAAAAAAAGAACAATCAATACGCCAATGGTCCATTTTTTTATTGAAGAATTATATAAAGTGTCATTTTTAGAAATCAACAAACTCAATGCAAACCAATAGGTGAAGCAAATAAGCACCATCGCTGAAATAAAATGAGCGGCTAATGTAATATGGGTTACGTATAAATTTTGGTCGTTTAAACCACTTGCTACCATAATCCAACCAATTAGGCCTTGTGCTGCCCCCAAAATAAATAATCCAATTAATTTGGGTATCATTTCTTTCGTAATCATTTTTTTATAGATGAAATAAATAAATGGAATTAAAAAAACCACACTAATTAGTCTTGCCCATTCGCGATGCATCCATTCCCAAAAAAAGATGAACTTAAAATCACTTAACGTAAAATCGTTGTTTAAATATTTAAACTGGCCTGTTTTTTCTTGGTAAAGTTGAAATAATTGATTCCATTCAACAGCATTCATTGGAGGAATTGCCCCTAATAACGGTTTCCATTCGGTGATTGATAAACCCGAACCTGTTAAACGAGTAATACCTCCCAACAATACTTGTATGACCAGCATAGCGACACCAATCAAAAGCCAACGTCCAATAATTTTATTATTATCCATAATTTTCGTTGCAAATTTACTTGACATATCTTTGTTTTATTCTTTTTTAAGAAATTAAATTTATAGAGAAAAACTACATGCTATTACCATTTTTAAATGCTGAGAAAATAGAAGCTGGTTGTGATGAAGCAGGTAGAGGTTGCATTGCAGGACCTGTTTGTGCTGCCGCTGTTATTTTACCGAATGATTTTCATCATCCGTTGCTCAATGATTCTAAAAAAATGACCGAAAAAGACCGAGAAATAGTACGACCCATCATTGAAAAAGAAGCAATTGCATTTGGTGTTGCTTTTATAGACCACAAAGAAATTGATAAAATAAATATTTTAAAAGCATCTTTTAAAGCCATGCATTTGGCTATAGACAAACTGCATACAATCCCTAATTCTTTATTGATTGACGGAAATCGGTTTGTAAAATATAAAAACGTGGAACACCATTGCATCATAAAAGGCGATGGTAAATATGTTTCCATTGCAGCGGCCAGTGTTTTGGCAAAAACCTATCGAGATGAGTTTATGATGAAGTTAGATAAAAAATTTCCTCAATATAAATGGTCCTCAAATAAAGGATACCCGACCATTGCACATCGAAATGCCGTCAAAGAATTTGGATTGAGTTCGTATCATCGTAAAACATTTGCATGCTTACCAAAACAACTAGAAATTGATTTAAAAGAATAAACCAATTGTAATTCCAGTTTGTTTTTTAAAATTTACTAGGTAAATAATGACAAGATTTGCAATTCATCTTGAAATAAAGTCAACCAAAGTAAATATACCTTTTATCATTTTACAAATTAAATAAAACGAACGAACCTATCGACGAATTTCACCGGTTTCGTGGTTAACATTATCTCCTATAACCAATACGATGATAACATAATTATTATTTGACTTCATGGGTGCAACAGCAATTCCAAATTGACATTCAATTTCTGGTGGAACACCATACATCATATTTAATTTATGACCCGGCGAATTAATCCAACCATCCACCACATATTTTGGAGTTGCAGACTTTGGAACTTGAAATAAATTTTCTGCTACTACAGTAACTCCTATAAAATTACCTCTATCCCATGGATTTTTAAGCAATGGCTTCCCATTTTCAGGTCGAGTTTGTACATGATTATAAATATCAGTTGTTGAAATCCAGTCAGCATGTAATTGAGCAGCTTGGCAATGCCTAGGCGTTAATTTTGCTTGCGACAAACCTTGACTTTTTCTAAAAATATTAATTTCTTTTAGAATATCCTCTGGCTTTGGTTGCGCCTGTACTGAGATTCCGATTAGGATTGCAAATATGACCAGCAACAACTTCATGACTGTTGATTTAACTCTATTTTTTATACTTAAAGTACAGCTTAGCAAGAAATTTTATCTACTCTTCCTTGATGACGACCGCCTTCAAATTCAGTATTTAAAAACGTATGAACCATTTCAATCCCTTCTTCAATAGAAATAAATCGAGCAGGCAACCCCAATACATTGGCATCGTTGTGTTGACGAGCTAAAGAAGCAATTTCATTTTTCCAACAAAGAGCGGCACGAACATTTTGATGTTTATTTGCAGTGATGCAAACTCCATTCGCACTTCCGCAAATTAAAATGCCAAATTGCGCTTTGCCTTCTTCAATTGCTTTTGCCAAAGGATGTGCAAAGTCAGGGTAATCAACACTATCCAAGGTGTTAGTGCCTAAATTAATCACTGTATAATCGTTCTCTTCTAAATGCTTTACGACCGCTTCTTTTAGTTCAACACCTGCATGGTCGTTGGCAATATATATTGTTTTGTTCATGTAATTTTTGTTTAGCATGTTCCTGTAAAAAAAAACAGAAAGGCTTATTTTAAAGTTACGTTTTCGCTACCAATGTTATAACCCATGTGATAAACTTCTACTTTATAATTCCCTTTTTCAAAATCTTCGCTAGGAATCCATTGAGTAGCAATATCATTTACTTTTTCACCTTGTTTGTAGGAAATAGTTTTTGAAGTAGTATATCCTTTTTCGGCTCCAGTACTCAATTTAAATTTAGAGTTGTTTCCAGCAATGCTACCATTTGGTTTGTAAACACAAATGTAAATTACTTTTTCACCACTTTCACTCACTCTATTTTCATCTAAATCAAATGAAAATTTAATAAAATCAGCTTTTTTTGCTTTTCCTGTTTCTACTTCTTTATCTTTTCCTAGCAAATTTTTCTTTTTATTAATGGCTTCCATTTTAAAATCAGACGCATGCAAAATAGACGCAGTTTCAATTGTTGTTTCCAACGTTTTTTCTACTTTTCTTTTTTCTTCTTTTAAGTTTTCTTGTGCAGTAGTCAATTGCTTTTTTTCCTCTGTTAAAGTGATGTTTTCTTGTTTAAGCGCTGTAATTGTATTTTGAAATTCAGCCATTTTATTGTTCAATTGAGCAATCATACTATTCGCTTTTTTCAATTCTGATTCAGAAGCATTTTTATTGTCTAAGATTTTTTTAATTTTTCTTTTCAATTCCTCTACTTCTGCATTTCTGTCATTCAACAAACTATCCATTTGAATGCTCTGTCCTTTCATTTCATCCAAACGCGCAAGAGCCGCATTATATTGGTTTTCTACGGTTGCTTTGTCGGTTGATACGGTTGCTAATTCGTTGATCGTATCCGCTTTTTGTTTTTCTACTTCATTTTTAGTAACAAATAAGTAGATCCCTGCAACTAGTAAAAGCGCTATTATACCTAAGTAGATCCAATTTGTGTTGAAACTTTTTTGTGTATCTTGAGTATTGTTTTCCATGAATATTTTATTTTTATTCTGCAAAGATAAGCTTCTATATAATTAATACACAATTACAAAGTGTTAAGTTTTATTATTATTTTTAACAAATAAATGAATAAACTACACATGATAAAAGCAGAAAACCTACTATTAATAGACATTGAGACTGTCCCCATCTATAAATCCTACACCGAATTAGGGGAAAATATGCAAAAACTTTGGGATCGAAAATCGCAAAAACTGGAGCCCGAAAACACCAATACAGAAGCAACTTTTGCCAAATATGCTGGTATTTATGCCGAATTTGGAAAAATCATTTGTATCGGACTGGGTTATTTTATAAAAAAAGACAATGAGTATACCTTAAAAATTAAAACACTTTCTGGTCATGATGAGAAACCATTGCTAGAAGAATTTGCAACTGTTTGTAACAAATTTTTTAAAGGGAGTGACAAACAATTCTGTGGACACAATATACGTGAATTCGATATTCCCTACATTTGCAGACGCTCATTCATTAATCAAGTTCATTTGCCCGGTATTTTAACTGATTTGCAAAATAAAAAGCCCTGGGAAAATCCAATGCTCGATACTTTGCAGTTTTGGAAATTTGGAGAATACAAAAATTTTACATCGGTAGACTTATTGTCTTCAGTGCTTCATATTCCAACTCCAAAAGATGATATTGATGGAAGTGAAGTGGCAAATGTTTATTGGCAAGAAAATAATTTAGAACGAATTGTAAAATATTGCGGGAAAGATATTGTGACTGTTGGTCAAATTTTAATGCGGCTGAATGGCATGAAATTAATGAACGAACAAGAAATAACTTATATTGATTAAAAGAGATGAAAGAATTTAACGACATTGTAAAAGACATAAAAAACAAAACCTTTAAACCCATTTATGCGTTTGATGGTGAAGAGCCATATTATATTGATTTATTGACAGATCTTTTTGAAAAAAATGCGTTAGAACCTCATGAAAAAGATTTTAATCAAACCATATTTTATGGGAAAGATACTGCATGGACGGATGTAGTAAATGAATGTAGAAGTTATCCATCATTTGCTGAAAGACGCATGGTTATTATAAAAGAAGCTGGTCAAATGAAAGACTTTGCTAAACTAGAATCTTATTTTGAAAACCCTTCTGCTTCTACAATTTTAGTCATTGCGTATAAATATAAAAAATTAGATGGGAGAAGTAAATCTACTTCACTGATAAAAAAGAAAGGTTTTTATGCGACTTCTGATAAATTAAAAGACTATCAAATATCTCCTTGGATTTTATCATATTGCAAAGAGCAAAAAATAAAAATAAATGCACTTAATGCTGAGCTATTAGCCACTTATTTAGGAACCGATTTGCAAAAAATAGCAAACGAGTTAGAAAAAGTTTCAATCAATATTAATGAGGGTGATGAAATTACTGAAGAATTGATTGAAAGATATATTGGCATTAGTAAAGACTATAATATTTTTCAATATCCATCGGCAATACTTGAAAAAGATGTAGAACGATCATTTAAAATAGCCAATTATTTTATGGCAAACTCGAAAGAACATCCATTGGTAGTAGTAACGGCTACACTATATGGACAGTTTGCTAAATTATATCAGTACCATTATGTTTCCCATTTACAACAAGGCGAAATTGCTTCGGCGTTAAAAATTGGACCCTATTTTGTAAAAGATTTTGTGAGTGCTAGCAAAAAATACAATTTATCGCAAACCATCAATGCAATAAAATTAATACGTGAATATAATTTGAATGCAGTAGGTATGAATGTTGCTAGAAATGAGATTGATTTATTAAAAGAAATGACTGCTAAAATTTTAGCATTATGAGAAAAATAATATTGGTATTAATAGCCCTTTTTTCAGTTACTTTTTCATTTGCAAAAACTAAAAAATCAAAACACATCGCATACGTTTCAGGATTTTATACTTACCAAGAAAGAAACCAAAAACCGATTGGTAATATTTATGAAATTACTATCAAAGTAAACAAAGACAATATCATTATTGACAGCCTTTGGTTTGATGAAAAGCCCGTTCCTTGTGATGTGTACGAAACTCAAAAATTACAAAGAGTTACTAAGATAGAAAAGAACAAAACCTATCTTATCAAAGGAAATAAAGATTTATATAGGAATTTTTACCCGGAAATTTACAAAAAAGAATATGCAGATGTTGCGCACGATTGGCAAGTAAACATCCTGTATATATATAAAGGGAAGCGATACTTTTTGCCATTAAAAAAAATTGAAAAAAGGGAAGCAAAAGGAATGAGAAAATAGTGCTAAAAAGATTACAACGAATACTCTTCAGCTACTTTTTTATCACTATTTAATTGAGCAATTAATTCATCCAACGAACTAAACTTTTTTTCATCTCTGATTCGATCTAAAAACTCCACCTTTAAATATTGTCCATATAAATCTTGGTCGAGCTTAAGAATATGTACTTCTAAAGATACTAAATCATTGTCTGTAATCGTTGGTCGTGTGCCAATATTCATCATGCCACGATATTGATGAGCACCCACTTTTACATTGACAACATAAACACCTTTTGCAGGAATCAATTTGTCATAATCCATCACTTGCAAGTTGGCAGTTGGAAAACCTAATAACCTGCCTTTCTTTTCTCCATGCACTACTTTGCCAAATACAGTATAGTTATTGCACAAATATTCATTGGCCATTTTTACATTGCCTTGAAATAAAGCGGCTCTAATTTTTGTTGAAGAGATAGCAATATGTGAAATTTCTTGAGCTGGAATTTCTTCCAATTCAAAATGATAGTCAATTTTCTTTTCTGCTAGCATAGCAAAATTTCCACTTCTGTTATTTCCAAAATGATGATCATACCCAATTACAAGTGTATGTGGATGGAAATTTGCAATTAAAAAATCTTCAATATAGGCTTGTGCCGAAATTTCAGAAAATGATTTTGTGAATGGGACTACCACTAAAACATCTACATTCAATTTTTCTAATGCATCTATTTTTTCATCTAACGTACTCAATAAAGAAACTCCTTTTGTTTCATTATGCAAGACCAATCTTGGATGAGGATTAAACGTTATAATGACACTTTCGCCATTTACTTCATTCGCTTTAGCAATAATTTGTTCAATTATTTTTCTATGGCCTAAATGAACTCCATCAAAAGAGCCAATCGTAATGACTGGATTTTTAAATGAAGGTAAATTTTCTAATCCTTTATAAACTCTCATTCTAAATTATAATTCGTTGGCAAAAGTAATATTTTATCAGAACTCCTCTTTTTTTTAAATTTTAGGCTATTTTTACTACATGAAAAAAATATTTTTACTGATACTCGTTTGCTTTTCATTACTGGCTGAAGCGAAAAAAAATAAAAACAAATTCGTTGTAATTGAAACCAATAAAGGAAGCATTAAAATAGAAGTTTATAATGATGTTCCGCAACATGCTGCTAACTTTTTAAAATTGGTAAAAGAAGGATTTTACGACAGTTTGTTATTTCATCGCGTAATTCCTAGTTTTATGATTCAAGGTGGTGATCCTGATAGTAAAAACGCGCCAAGCAAACAAATGTTAGGCAATGGTGATTTGGGATATAAAGTGCCGGCAGAATTTAAATTGCCAACCTATTACCATAAAAAAGGTGCATTAGCGGCTGCTAGAGACAATAATCCAGAAAAAGCATCCAGTGGATGTCAATTTTACATTGTTGTAGGAAAAATATTTACCGATGCAGATTTAAATAATATGGAGCAACGGGGTCGTTTTAAATATTCTGAACAAGCAAGAACAGACTATAAAACCATTGGAGGGACCCCACATTTAGATGGAGATTATACGGTATACGGACAAGTAATAACGGGTCAAGAAATTGTTGATGCGATTTCATTGGTTCCAAGAGATACGAATAATAGACCCAATGAAGATGTTCGAATTCTGAATATAAAAATTAAAAAGAAGTAACAAACGTGTTGTTCTAAAACAAAAAGCTTCCTTTAGTGGAAGCTTTTTTTATTTATTTGATGGATTCAAAATAACCCGTCTTTCTATTTTTAACAACATTGTCTGCATGAAAAAAACGTCCATTCATTGCAATGTAAACGCCCTTTGGTAGGGTTTGCACAAAGGCCATTGCACTCCCCATATTATAAAGTCCATCACTCGAGCCAAAAGTGTATGGGATCATTGCGCCTGTTAAAACAATTGTTTTATCAATAGCTGCATTTTTAATTAACATAGCAGTTTCACACATGGTATCGGTTCCATGTGTAATAATAATTTTATCTTCATCACATTTTTGACATTGTGAAACAATTAACTCTCTGTCTTCATCCGTCATTTCAAGGCTATCAACCATCATCAACGTTCTTGTCGATACTTTAGTAGTATTTCTCCCACGCTCTAATATTTCAACAACATTGGTGTCATTGAAATACAATTTGCCATTAATCATGTCATATTCTTTATCGAACGTGCCACCAGTAACTAATAATCGAATACCCATACTGTTTATTTTTATGCAAAAGTAATTTTTATTGATAATTATTCAAGACAATATTTGATCACAAGTAAAAGTCTTTTATTTTTTTAAACTCATTACTAAACCTAAATTTGCATATATGAGCAAGGACATCATCAGTTACTTAATATTCACAATAGCTTTAATTGCTTCTTTTATATTAGATATGTTTGTATTTAGTAAAAAAAATAAAGAGGTGAGTATTAAAAGTGCTACGTACCAATACTTTTTTTGGGTTTTAGTAGCGATGGGTTATTTTGTGTTTCTATTTTTTGAATACAATAGCAAAATTGCAATAGACTATATATCAGCCTATTTTATGGAGATGTCTCTTTCAATTGATAATATTTTTGTGTTTGTTTTAATATTTACATCCCTTCAAATTCATAAAAACAATGTTGGTAGAGTTTTAATGATAGGCATCACATTAGCCATTCTTTTTCGAATTGTATTTATTGCTGTAGGCATCGTATTGGTGCAACAATTTAGCTGGTTGCTATATATTTTTGGAGCATTTTTATTATACACCGGTTTTACCTTGTTTGTAAGTAATCCTGAAGAGGAAAACGATGTAAAAGATGGCAAAATTTATAAATTTATTCGTAAATATTTACGCTATACGGAGATCGAACCAGAAGGAAAATTTGTGATTCAAAAAGATGGTAAAGCCTTTTTTACAAAATTATTTTTAGCTATTTTAATTATTGGAATAACCGATATTGTGTTCGCACTTGACTCTATTCCAGCTGTTTTTGCAATATCTACTGACAATTTAGTCGTTTTTTCTTCAAACATATTTGCTGTATTAGGGCTTCGTGCGTTGTTTTTTATTTTGCAAAAAGCAGCCGATCAATTTGATTATTTGCAGCAAGGAATAGCCATTGTGTTAATTTTCATAGGAGCTAAAATGTTTCTAGGATTAATTGATGTGGAGCTTCCGAATTGGATTTCGTTATTGGTTATAATATCCTGCATATCGGGTTCCATTTTTTATTCAATGTATCA
>CANHJA010000077.1 GCA_947460795.1 Bacteroidota bacterium
TCCCTAATCCTTTTTTTTCATAGCGGCCCAGGTTTGTTGCTGGCTGCTTATTAACTCGATGCAATTCTTCTAAATAGGATCCTTTTACAAATGCATTTTGATACAAATGAAAATAAACGAAATACAAAGTATCCGGAGAATTGTTGGTATAACGTAATTTTTCTTGTGCCTCAATGATGTTTTTCTTTTCTAAAATATTGGCATCAATTTTATAATGTACGTCTTGTTGCCAATAACCAGCAAACGGTTTTTTATTTTGCCAATATAGCTTATTGGCTGAAGTTTGATAATCAATTGGTTGTTGCGCCAAGGCAGTCAACGAGGATAAAAATAACAGTGTGTAAAATATTTGTTTCATTGAATATTTATATTTTATTAATCTAAATTAAAAATAACGGGTACGCTATAATATACTTTAACGGATTTTGCGTTTTGTTTTCCAGGTTTCCAATTAGGCATATTTTTTATTAATCGAATCGCTTCAAGATTGCATTCTTGGCTTATTCCTCTACTAATTCTAACATCAGAAAGAGAGCCATCTTCGTTTACAATAAATGTACAAATTACCCTGCCTTCAATTCCCATTTCTTTGTCTTTGGCTGGATACGTTAAATTCTCATTTAAATATTGGTTTAATTTATCTTCCCCGCCTACGTATTCAGGCATTTGCTCAACAAATTCAAAAATTTCAATTTTGGGCATCGGTTTTGAAAGCCCAACATCTTCCGCTACGGATGGGTATTTTTTTATCTCGGAAATCGTTGGAGCGTCTATATTATACTCTCTTTCAATGCGAACAGTTTCATTCCAAATTTTATCTATTTCAGCAGCTATTTGTATTAAGTAGATAGGCCCTTCAGAAATATTTTTTATTGTTTTCTTTTTTTCATTGTTATACACAAAACTCAAATTCGTGCTTGGTAAATTAGCCGTTCGCAGTTTATAGCTATTTGGCAACATATTCATTTTCTGACTATTGATGGAATAAAAAAGATTTTTTATTTTTTCAACAGGTACATTAAAGATGTAATCCCCTATAATTTTTACATTTCTTTTTCCATTGTATTTTATATTTCCTGCATCAGAAATTTCTATTTGATAAACAGGAAATTTACCCATTTCGGAAGTACATTCTAAAATTACTTTTGATACTTTATTTTGAGCATTTACAAGCAAAGAAAATAAGCAAAAAACGATTGCGATTATTTTTTTCATTCTTATTTCAATTTAAAACTAATTGGTAAATTCATTTTAGTTTTTATTTTCTTTCCATTCTGCATACCAGGTTTCCATTGGGGCATTAACCTAACTACACGCATCGCCTCTGCATCACATTCTTTGCTTAAGGACTTAACCACGTTTATGTTGATTATTTTCCCCTCTTCATCTACTATAAAATTTACAATAACTTTCCCCTGTACGCCTTGTTCTTTAGCTATTTCAGGATATTTAATATTTCTCATTATAAACTCCATTAATTGAGAATCTCCTCCAGGAAACGCAGGCATTTGCTCAACGTATGAATAAATTTGTGGTTCATGAATTACATTTTGTTCTTGAATAACTACAGGTTCTACAGGAGGATACTCTTCATATGGAATGGGAGAACTATCTATATTTAACTCATTCCAAATGGCATCCACTCGGTAAGCAATATCTTCTAAATATGCAGGACCGGCTTCTGCATTCCGAATGGATTTTGATTTTTTAGCAATCAAAAAAGTCATGTGAAGTCGAGGCAAATCTGTGGCTATTTGTTCATATACATTTTTTAATGAACTGATTTTATTTTTTTCAATAAATGCAAATAGGCTTTTAACTTTTTGAGGAGATACTTTGTAATTGTGAATACCCATTTTTGCCACATTTCGCTTGCCTTCATATTTAATTTTACCATTGCTCATAATTTCAAGCGAATAAACAGGACATCGTCCATAACAAGGAGTACGTTCTATTTTTATATAGGTAACTAATTTTTGGGCAATTGTATTAAAAGACGCAAAAATGAACAACAAAAAAAATATCTTTTTCAATAAATAGTAAATTTTAGCGAAAATACGGATAATTTACATTCATTTAGGTGTAAGTTTGTTGCCAATTATTAACATGCAAACAAACGGAATTCAAATTAATAAATACATCAGTTCAACTGGCTATTGTTCTCGACGAGAAGCTGAAAAATTAATTGAACAAGCCCGTGTAATGATTAACGATAATGTTGCCCTGCTAACAGATAGAGTGACTGAACGAGATACCGTTATTGTAGATTTCGAAGTATTGAAAAAAGCAAAAGTGCAGCAAGACATTATTTTAGCTTTTAATAAACCAACAGGTATTACAACTACAACCGATTTACATGATAAAACAAACATCATTTCCTTCATCAATTATCCAAAAAGAATTGTGCCAATAGGCAGACTAGACAAGGACTCTGATGGATTAATATTTTTAACCAATAATGGTGACTATGTAAATAAAATATTAAGAGCAGGTAATCAACATGAAAAAGAATATATTGTTACGGTGAATAAAAGCATCACTCCTGAGTTTATTCAGAACATGTCTAATGGCGTTCCTGTATTAGGCAAGATGACGTTAAAGTGCAAAGTGCGAAAATTAGGAAGCAAAAAATTCAGTATTATTTTAGTCCAAGGCATGAATCGTCAAATTCGAAGAATGTGCGACTATTTGGGCTATGACGTAATGAGTTTAACCCGTGTTCGAATCATGAACATTCAATTAGACGCTATTAAATTGGGTAAATACCGATTGTTGAATGAGCAAGAAATGAAAAAGCTAAATGAAATGATTAAAAATTCAGTTGGGTAAATTAGTATCTATTGCACTCCATTTGAATACCATTTTTTCTTAAGCCAAAAAGACAATTGTACCAATAAAATCAAGGCTGGCACTTCTACTAATGGTCCTATAACACCAGCAAAGGCTTGTCCTGAGTTGATTCCAAATACACCAATAGATACGGCAATGGCTAATTCAAAATTATTGCCAGAAGCGGTGAAGGAAAGGGCTGCATTGTCTTTATAATCTGCTCCAGAAAATTTTCCTACCACAAACATGAATACAAACATGATTGAAAAAAAGATGACCAATGGAATTGCAATTCGAATAACATCCATAGGGATAGAAACAATCATTTGTCCTTTTAAACTAAACATCACCACAATGGTAAATAACAAAGCGATTAATGTGATCGGTGAGATTTTAGGTAGAAATTTTTCTTTGAACCAAGTTTCGCCTTTTGATTTAAGCAAACCATTTCTGCTAATAACAGCAGCAACAAAAGGAATCCCTAAATAAATACCAACCGTTTTAGCAATTTCAATCATAGTGATATTAATATTTAATCCTTCAAAGCCAAAAAGCGGCAACATAATTTCTAAATAGAAATAGGCGTATAAACTAAAAAATAAAACTTGTAGTAAACTATTAATACCTACCAATCCTGCTACCAATTCTCTGTTTCCTTCGGCTAATTCATTCCACACAATAACCATTGCAATACAAGGTGCTAATCCTATGATAATTAAGCCTGTCATATACTCTGGATAATCTTTCAAAAAGGTAGTTGCTAATAAAAACATTAAAAAAGGACCAATAATCCATGTAATAAAAAATGAAACGAATAATAATTTCGGCTTAGCAAATACTTTGGGAATTTGTTTAAAATTTACTTTCGTTAATGGTGGATACATCATTAAAATCAATCCTATTGCCAATGGGATATTGGTGGTGCCTGTAGAGAAAGAATTAATAAATTCTGCTGAATTTGGTATAAAATAGCCAATTGAAATTCCGATCAACATGGCTAAAAAAATCCAAAGAGTTAAATATCTATCTAAGAAAGAAAGTTTGGGTCTGTTGTTCATTATTAATTATTTTTTAATTGCGAGAAAACAAATAATGTTTCTGTTAGTATTTGAATAAACGTCTTTTTATAGGTTTCATTTTGCAATGTTGTCCCATCTGATTTTTTAGGATCCTCATAGGTTGTCGCTACCCTATATTCTGCTCCAGGAATTACTGGACAATTTTGCTCAGCATCACTGCACATCATTATTGCTGCAAATTGATTGGTAGGATTTGCATGATGAGTATAAATTTTTGAAAAGCATGTCGTAAAAAAATTATCAGAAAAAAATACTTTATAAGTAGGATTATTTTTTTCTTGATTTGTATATATTTCAAATCCCAACAGTTTTAAAGCATTGATAGCATTGGAATTGAACTCAGTTGCCTCAGTTCCACCAGAAAATGTGGATACGTTTTTTATATCAAAATAATGGGATGCAACAAGGGCAGCAATTTGCCCAAAATGGCTTCTTCGAGAATTGTGAGTGCATACATAAACCAATTGAATTGATAAATTTTGATTTATTTTTTGTTGTAAATATTCGGCATATTCTATCAAAAGATTTTTTCTTTCCTCACTCATTTGTGCAAATGATTGACAACAATTTTGAATTTCTTTTTCTATATTTTGAAACATACTGCTCATTTTATTTTTTAAAATGCTCTCTTTAATTAGCAACATCCACCGCCTGGAGTACAACCATTTGTATTTTTATCTGAAAGTTCACCTAACTTCACTTTAATTTTTTCAGGTGTTACTCCACAGGCATCTTCTGCAAGACAAGCAGTTTGCAAGTTGGTAAGTATAAATTGATTATTTTCAAAAGCTAAACCAAATTTAGTAATGGAAGTTTGTTGATATTCTAATTCAATTTCATAATTTTCATTTTGTATTAAACCGGCAGATTGATTTATTATCTGCAAAAGCTTTTCAGATTTAAGTCGGTGATAAAAATCATTTGAAGTCCATAGTTGAAAATTAATTTTATTTTCCATCCGAACCTTGCCACCGCAATCCACAAAATGTTTGCTAATCAACCCGACTTCTGTTATATGAAAATGAACGGGAACTTTTTCTCCGTTTTGAAGTTGAAAATGCAATTCGTCTTGCGTTTTTAAAATTGATTTAAATTCTTTTAGATTCATGATTTTTATATTTTAGTGATTTAATTAAGTGATTTTTACAAAGGATCTTTTTCAGTTGAATCCATTCAGTTTAACAGCATTTATTTTTATCTACTTTAGTAATAATTTTAGAAAAAAACGTTTGTAATATTTGTATTGCATCCGCATTTAAACAATAGCATATTGATTTTCCTTCAATTGTACCTTGAATAATTCCTGCATTTTTTAATTCTTTCAAATGTTGAGAAATGGTAGGTTGAGCCAAAGGCAATTCTGTAACAATATCGCCACAGATACAACTATCAACTTTCAATAAATATTCAACAATTGCAATTCGAGCAGGATTAGCCAATGCTTTAGCTAAGTTTGCCAATTGATTTTGTTTGGATGTGAAAAAATCTGTTTTTGTAATTCCCATTTTTATATTTATATATTGCAATATTACGATATAATTTAAAAACAGATAAATTATTGTTAGAATTTGTTAATTATTATTTTTTTACTATCTTACTCCCAAATTATAGAATACAAAATGAGTTTATTTATTAAAAAGCCATTGGATAAATTATTGGCAGAAGCAGCTGAAACAGGTGAGCATACATTGAAAAGAACTTTAGGCTCTGGTGCTTTATTAGCTTTAGGAATAGGAGCCATTATTGGTGCAGGTATTTTTGTAAGAACAGCTGCGGCAGCTGGCAACCATGCTGGTCCGGGAGTTATGATTTCGTATATTATTGCAGGCATTGGTTGTGCATTTGCAGGTTTATGTTATGTTGAGTTTGCTTCTATGATTCCGATTGCTGGAAGTGCTTATACATACAGTTATGCTACTATGGGAGAACTCATTGCTTGGATTATAGGATGGGATTTAATTTTAGAATATGCATTGGGTGCAGCTACGGTTGCCATTGCTTGGAGTGAATATTTAAATAAATTTTGTGAATATTACTTTGGTTTTAGCATTCCGTATGAGTGGTGTCATTCGCCTTTTCAGTCACAAATGATTGATGGCATGGCATCCGGTGTTCATGGAATTATTAATTTACCAGCAATCGTAATTTTAGCATTGCTAACTATGTTGTTGATTAAAGGAACCAAAGAATCTGCTAATTTTAATTCAATCATTGTAATCATTAAAGTATTAATTGTATTGGTATTTATTGCAATCGGTTGGCATTATATCGTGCCTGCCAATCATGCTTTAATCATTCCTGAAAATACAGGTGAAAGTGGCGCATTTGGCTGGAGCGGTGTTTTACGCGGCGCTGGAATTGTATTTTTTGCTTATGTAGGTTTTGACGCAGTAAGTACGGCTGCACAAGAAGCTAAAAACCCTCAAAAAGGAATGCCTATTGGAATTTTAGGTTCATTGGCATTTTGCACAGTTCTTTATATTTTATTTTCGTATGTATTGACGGGTATTGCAAATTACAAAGAATTTAGTGTAACAGGACCTGGACATGAAGCAGCTGTTGCTTATGCGATCAACAAATATATGATTGGTTACGAGTGGTTTGGAGGATTAATTACCATTGCTATTTTAGCAGGATTTTCTTCTGTAATTTTAGTAATGTTAATGGGACAATCTCGTGTATTTTTTACAATGAGTAAAGATGGTTTACTACCTAAAACTTTTTCTGAAGTACATCCAAAATACAACACGCCAGCGAAAGCAACGATTTGGTTATTTGTTTTAGTTGGATTTTTTGCAGCATTTGTACCTGGTGATATTGTTGGTGATATGTGTAGTATTGGAACGCTGTTTGCATTTGTATTAGTCTCATTGGGAGTAATTGCTATGCGCAAATCAAACCCAGATGCTGTAAGACCATTTAAAGTTCCTTTAGTTCCAATCATCCCTCTTTTAGGAGTGTTGGTTTGTGGGTTTATGATTTTTGGATTGGGCTTTGAGAACTGGTCAAGATTATTAATTTGGTTGTTAGTAGGATTTATTATTTACATATTGTATAGTTTAAGAAATAGTCAACTAGCCGATAAATTGACAGAGGTTCGTAAATCAAAGTTTGTGAGCATCATAGGAATCGTTACAGCAATTACATTGTTGGCTCTAACTTTTTTAGTTTATTATAATCCAGGACATTTAATAGCTGCTAATTATGATACGAAAGCCATTGACAATTACTTTAAATTCATTATGGTATTTTCTATGGCAAATATTGTTTTTTACATCATCAATATTGTAACCAAGAAGGAAAAATAAATTTTCTGTACATAAAAAAAGGGTCGCTTGAAATATTTCAAGCGACCCTTTTTTTATACTAACATAAACGTTAAAACAACCTTCCTTCAATGCCTCTATAATGCGCCTGAAGATTTAAATGTTTATAAGCCTTTTCTGTCGCTTCTCTACCTCTTGGTGTTCTTACTATATATCCTTCTTGAATTAAAAATGGTTCGTACACCTCTTCAATAGTACCACTTTCTTCTCCAACAGCGGTGGCAATATTGCTAATCCCTACTGGGCCTCCTTTAAACTTTTGTATCAAAGTCAATAAAATTTTATTATCCATTTCATCCAACCCATTCGCATCTACTTTGAGTGCTTTTAATCCATGCTCCGCAATCCCCAAATCAATAACACCATTGCCCAATATTTGAGCAAAATCCCTCATCCTTCTTAATAATCCATTGGCAATACGAGGAGTACCTCTGCTTCGTCGGGCAATTTCTCTGCTCGCATCCGAAGTAACTTTAACCCCTAATACACTTGCACTTCTTCTTACGATATTTTCTAACACATCCAGTGGATAATATTCTAAACGAGATTTAATACCAAAACGAGATAATAACGGAGCTGTTAATAATCCAGAACGAGTGGTAGCGCCAACTAACGTAAATGGATTTAATGCAATTTGAATACTCCTTGCATTGGGTCCACTGTCAATCATAATATCAATTTTATAATCTTCCATTGCGGCATATAAATACTCTTCCACCACTGTACTTAAGCGATGTATTTCGTCTATAAACAATACATCTCTGGGCTCAAGACTGGTTAGCAAACCCGCTAAATCAGCAGGTTTTTCAATCACTGGACCACTGGTTTCTTTAATATTGACCCCGAGTTCATTGGCTACTATTCTTGACAAAGTTGTTTTTCCTAAACCGGGAGGACCATGAAATAATACATGATCCAATGCCTCACTCCGTTGATTGGCAGCTTGAATGAATATTTGCAAATTCTCAATCAATTCAATTTGACCAGAAAAATCTTCAATTGAAGAAGGTCTAATTGTATTTTCAAATTCTTTATCAGAATTGATTCCATTATTTTCTGCATCTAAATTTGGATTGCTCATATCTTTTTTCGTCAATTACAAATATATACTAAATAAAAAATGTCTGTAAAATTAATTTGACGAACCTCAATGAAAAAAAAGCAAATAAGGGTTTATTAAAAATGTTGCGTTTGCAAAAAATCAATTAGAATACTATCTTGCAAGTCTAAAATAAAAATTATGTTTAAAAAAATATTCATTGGTATAGCAATTTTATTTGCTGTTTATTTTGTGTTGTGTTTTGTAGGTCCAAAGAGATGGGAAGCAAGTGTAACTAAAACAATTTCTGGCTCACCAAGTATGGTTTATTACCAAATTTCAGATTTTAAAAATTGGTCGAAATGGAGTCCTTGGATGAGAGAGGATACTACAATAAAATTAACTTATGGTGCAGCATCATCTGGTGTTGGTGGCAGTTATTCTTGGACTTCAAAAAATTCTGGTGATGGCAACATGATTTTTACCAGTCAAATTTTAAATGAAAGTGTTCATGCAGATTTGAAATTTGTTGATTTCGACATGACCAATGACATGATGATTCAATTAAAACCCAATGGTGAATTTACGGATGTAACTTGGAGTATGATGTCTAAAGCCGAAACACCATTTATTCAACGGGGCATTCAATTCATAATGGGCTTTTTTTATGATATAAAAAATGATTTCAATAAAGGGTTAAATTATTTAGAAGAAGTAGTAAAAAATGGAGGAGCAGGATTTGCTATCAATAACTATGTTGTACAAGAATCAAAATTTAATGGGAACCATTATTTAATAAAAAGAGCAAATGTAAGCTTTACACAATTGCCTTCTTTTTTTGAAACGAATTTTGCAAAATTATATGCTGCTGCAGGTAAAAACGCTAAACAACCTTCCTCTGGTATTATTTTCAAATGGGATAACGCTACTCAAACAGCAGATATCGCAACAGCTGTTCCACTTTCTACAAAAGAGGTAAGTAAAGGAGAATTTGAA